>DOKV01000066.1 GCA_003510765.1 Clostridiaceae bacterium
GCTTCTTCTTCACTCCCTGAAAAGCCTTTGGGCAGGCGAAGAGAACCCATGGAAAAGAGGATCCCCACAATCATCATCCCTATCAACAGCTCCAGAAGGATGGATCCTCTACAGACTTTCATAAGCATTTAACATGGGCAATGTAAGCAGCATGGATAATAGAAACACCAAAACACCCATGATGGCAATGGCTGTAGGTTCTAAAAGCGCTGTTTTCTTTCTGAGGAATTCTTTGAAAAAAGCCTTCTGCACCAGAAGGTAGCTAAAGAGTCCCTCTTCAAGATCGCCTGTTTCTTCTGCCAATCGAAGATATTGAAGAAGCAGCGATGACGCTTCCCTTTGCTCGAGTAACAACGACAAGGACTCTCCTTCTTTGACCCCCTCTACTAAATATCCCACTTCATAACCTTCTGCCAAAA
Organism: Clostridiaceae bacterium; assembly: GCA_003510765.1. GTDB lineage: Bacteria > Bacillota > Clostridia > Clostridiales > Clostridiaceae > Proteiniclasticum. Next base: position 420 of record DOKV01000066.1, read on the forward strand.
GAATCTCCAATGCTTCTAAGATATTGATTCCACCTCGAAGCAATAAATGCAACGACTCCATGGACTGCATTTCCTCATAATTCTTATATTGCTTGCCAAAGATGATAGGGAGTACGCTCTGAGGATTCATCCTTTTGTACACCATGTAGACTCCGATGATAAAAATCATGACAAAATATGGCATGGGGATCTGTGCTTGAAAATCATTCAACCCCCTAAGAACTGTTTGATGCTGTCCCATGGCCCCAAGCATTTCATCCATAGGTGGAATGATAAAATATAAAGCGAAAAAGAAGAACACCATGGTGGCGAAGAGAAGAATCAAGGGATAGAGCAAGAGCCCCAAGATTTTCTCGCGAAACTCCCTTGCTCCCTTGAGGGATTGATATAGTGTATCAAAAGCTTCCGCCACATGACCCGTTTCTTCTGAAAACTTTATTAAGGTCAATTCTTTTTTTGAAAAGCACTCCAAATCTTCCATAGCCTCTGATAAAGGCTTTCCCACCAAGAGGCTTTGCCGCAAGCGCTGATCTTCCTCTCGATCTGATAGGACCAAAAGCTCCGTAAAATTCATACCGTACTTTAAGTAATGACTTTTTTCATGAAAGAAAACCTCTTTTTGAAAATGTTTACCTTTTCCCATGGGCCAAATGTCCATATGCTTTGCGCCTCCCATTCTCATAAATGAGCTGTTGATGAAAAACCGTTGACAGTGTTTCTTCTACGTCTTCTTTTGCCAAACCAAACTCCAGGAGTTTATCAAAAGCACTTCCATAGCTATAGGCATGTAATGTAGATACCACAGGATGCCCTGTGAGTGCTGCTCGAAGAACCATTCGTGCTGTTTCTGAATTTCGAATTTCCCCCAGAGCAATGATGTCTGGATCTTGCCGAAGTGCCGCAAAAATAGCTCGTTCATAGGTAAATCCATAACCTGGAGCCACTTGACACTGGACAATCCCTTTCACTTGCTGCTCCACGGGATCTTCAATGGAAATGACTTTTTTGTGTTGGTCGCAAAGCTCCCTGAGGAGTGCATAATAGGTGGTGGTTTTTCCCATGCCTGTTTCCCCCACCATTAAATGCAGCCCTCTCGTCTCTTTCACCTTCTGAAACAACTGATTTATGAGCTTTTGTTCCACGCCTAGCTCCTGCAAGGTTAAAAAGGTTTTGTGATACTGCCTAAGCACCATGGATTCTCCATGAATGCTTTTCAAAAGATTGATCCGAAAGAACTTCTCTTTGTACTGTAACATCCCATCTTGGGGCAATCTTTTTTCTGATATATTCAAGTGTGCCAAAGCTTTCATCCGCTGAATCAATATCCCATAAGCTTCTTTAGACATCTGACTTTTCTGGCCAATGCCATAAGCTTCCCGAAAGGAAATGAGAATCTCCTTTTCCAGGGGCAAAAAATGGATGTCCGATGTTTCTTCCTTCAACGCACGGTCCATGATTTCTTCTAAAAGCACTCTATTTTCCTCACTTTCCACCATACTCGGAACCTTTGGTCTTATTATAGAACTGCCGTTATTTTTTAAACACTTATTTGGAGTCCTCGGGAAAATAAGCTATAATAAGCTGTGACCGCAAACACTCTGCGTAAACGCAGTAGAAGGAGGAAACACGGAAGCTTTCCGTGAGAAAAACACATGGCATTAGATGGATTATTTTTTACAAGTATCGTGAAGGAATTACAAGCAGAACTCTTAGAGGGGAAAGTCAATAAGATTTCTCAACCAGAAGCAGATACCATCTTGCTTCAGATGCGCGGGAAAGAAGCCCAAAGAAAACTTCTTTTGACCTCTAATAGTTCCTATGCAAGGATTCATTTTACGAATGAAAAGAAAGAAAACCCCATGCAAGCGCCATTATTTCTCATGGTGCTTAGAAAACATTTGGTGGGTGCAAAACTCACTGCTGTGGAACAGGTGGATGGTGACCGACTCATCAATCTAAGATTTTTAAGCTATGATGAATTTGGTTATGACCAGGCTTTCACCTTATCCATAGAGATGATGGGTAAGCATTCCAATATCATCCTCATAAGAGAGAAAGAAGGAACCATTGTGGACTGCATCAAGCATGTCTCCTCTTTGAAAAACTCTTATCGCTCTTTACTTCCGGGCAAAACTTACGTAGCACCACCTAAAACCTTTAAGCTGAATCCTCAAAACTATGAAGAGGCAGCCCTCAAGGAAAAGCTACACTTGCTCGCCTTTGACGAGGACTTCTTTAGCAAAGTATTTGTAGGCATATCTAAAAGAACGTCCCATGATCTCTTTGGACTCTATGAACAAGAGGAGCCGTTCGCTTTTATCACGGAAATCTTAGAGAGGATCCTCTCTAGTGATCGGTTCTATATTCTTCAATCTGAAAAAGGTTTTGAGGATGTGACCAGTTACCCCTTTAAGGACACGTATCAGGTCTACTCTTCTCCATCCCTGGCTCTGGAGACCTTCGTGAAAGAAAAAGATGCCAAAGATCGTATGAAATCCAAAACTTCAGACCTGACGAAACTCTTGAACAACAATTTGCAACGGGTGCGTAAAAAAGTGGAACTTCTTGAGAAGTCCATGGAGGATGCTAAGGATAAAGAATCCTATAAAATTATGGGAGAGATCCTTTCTGCCAATGTGTACGCCCTAAAAGATGGCATGGACGAAGCTGTGCTTTTGAACTATTACACAGAGGAAGAGATTCGCATCAAGCTGAATCCTTCCAAAAGTATCAGCCAAAACATTGATCACTACTACAGCAAATACAACAAGAAAAAACGGGCAGAAGTCATGGCCAAAGGACAACAAATCCTGGCCATGGAAGAGGAAGACTACCTGGTATCCATCCTATTATCTCTGGACAACCTAGAGAACCAAGAGGAAATTGAAGAGATTCGAAAAGAACTCATGGTGGCTGGGTACTTACGATTTAAAAAGTCCGGGTCGAAAAAGGAAAAAAGTTCCAAACCTCTTCATTATAAATCCAGTGAGGGCATTGATCTTTATGTGGGAAAAAACAATACCCAAAACGACTACCTCACTACGAAATTTGCAAATAGGCATGACACATGGCTCCATACAAAGAACATCCCTGGTTCCCATGTGATCATTCGCAGCGATGACTTTAACAATGAAACATTATTGGAGGCGGCAAATCTTGCAGCTTACTTTAGTAAAGCCTCCACGTCCACCAAGGTCCCTGTAGATTACACCCTGGTGAAAAATGTCAAAAAACCATCTGGCGCAAAGCCCGGAATGGTGATCTACTCCACCAATAAAACCTTATATGTGGACCCAGCGCCGCCTCGAATAAATAGACAGGAATAATAAAACGAGGTGTTTTACTTGAAACAAAAAGGACAAAAACAAAAAACCATCACGACATACATCATTAAGGTACTCAATGGTATGGCTCAAGGGCTTTTTGCCTCCCTACTCATTGGCCTTATTATGAAGCAGATCGGTACGTTAACCAACATAGAACTCTTAGTAGACTTCGGCACAGTAGCCCAATCCCTCATGGGACCAGCCATTGGTGCCGCTGTAGCCTATAGTGTAGGCGCGCCACCCCTTGGTATTTTTGCTGCTGTAGCCGTAGGTGCTTTAGGCGCAGGTACCTTCACCTTCGTGGATGGGCAAATGGTGGCAAAGATCGGTGAACCTGTAGGTGCTTTAATCGCTTCTTTAGTGGCGGCAGAAGTAACCAAAGTCTTAAAGGGGAAAACCAAAGTTGATATCGTGATTCTTCCCTTGTCGGCCATTTTGGTCGGTGGCTTAGTGGGCTTTTATCTGGCTCCAGCCATTACTGCCTTCATGACCTTTTTGGGAGCACTGATCAATCGTGCCACAGAGCTTCAACCGATTCCCATGGGCATCATCGTTTCCACTGTCATGGGGATGGTGTTGACCCTCCCCATAAGCTCTGCTGCCCTATCGGTTTCTTTGGGCCTTTCTGGTATTGCTGCAGGAGCTTCCACCGTGGGTTGTGCCACGCAAATGGTAGGTTTTGCTGTGGCCTCTTATAGAGAAAATGGCTTTGGCGGCCTCCTTTCCCAAGGCCTTGGCACATCTATGCTACAAATTCCCAATATCATCAAAAATCCAAAGATTTGGATTCCGCCCACCTTGGCTGCAGCCATACTTGGTCCCATTGCCAGTGCCGTTTTTAAAATGGAAGGCACACGACTTGGCGCTGGTATGGGCACCTCCGGTTTGGTTGGTCAATTCGATGCCGTCAGTGCCATGGGCAGTGATACGAGGACCTTGTTTTTGATTGTACTTATGCACGTGATTTTACCCGCAATCCTAACACTTCTCATATCAGAGTTCATGCGTAAAAAAGGGTATATCAAACCTGGTGACATGAAGCTTCGCGCTTAAAGTATAAAAGTACTGGACATCTTCTTTGAAGATGTGCCAGTACTTTTTACTTTCATTGTAGTAGCATCGTTTATGATCACTATCCATCCTGAAAACTTTCGCTGAGACCCACACCTACCCCTTGGCGATATCACTCTCATACATTCATATACCATTTAAATATTTTATTCGTCTACAACACTCTCACAGTTCTTTATCAGAAAGGTCATTTGTAGATCTCTGGGATCACTTTCATAAAATCCTACGTGACGCTCGTAAGCGTCTGTACAACCCATGGCTCTATAAAATGCGATGGTTTCTTCAGCAGAACCCGCACAGATAAATAAATAATCCACGCCAAAGCCTTTGGCAATTTCTATGGATTCCTTAAATAGTCTCGTGCCAATGCCCTTTCCTCTACTTTCACGAGAGACAAAAAGTTGGTCCAAAAGAGCGTAGGTTGATTGCTCACCAAAATTCATACGGTTTACAGTGGCGAATCCAATGAGTCGATCTGACTCATCAAAGGCACCTACAGCTTCACCTTCTGATTGAATGGTCGCCATGAGATGTTCATGATGCACGTCATACCCATTCGGCCAATCTGGATCCAAATAGTCGATGTTTACCAAAGTTCTTTTGCCCTCAACTTCGCGCCAAGCACGGGAAATATATTGAGAAGCATCCATTTCACGGATTTTGTCACATTGGTTCAAAGTCATTTTTTTGTATGTGAACACCTGGTCACTCACCTCACTCATCTTCTCCAAAACTATAAAGAACTATCCTATCTCTCTGATATACTCTTTTCATCCTCTTATTTGACTTAGGGATTCAGCCTGTCAATATTTTTAAGAAAAAATACATCCAAAATTCCTAAATTTTTTGCATATTATTCTTCCACTTCTGGACATCCTATATTTGCAACCTCCACATCTGGAGCAATGTCCTTACCAAATGGACCTTTTGCCAACATGTTATAACCACTATAACTATTCCGTTTTCTCTTCCGTGATTTACTGTATTTTTGTTGTCACTATTATGATAGTTGAAATAAATAGAGATGGGAAGCTTCGCTCCTAAAGAAAACAGCACTAGGCATCCCTTAAAGATGTCCAGTACTGTTTCCATCTTATACGCCTAGAATCTCATTTTACTTGGGTTCTTTTCTATGGCCATCTTCATCAAATTGTTTTCTAAGAGCATATTCTGTCCATGGAATAACCAAAAGGAGAAGGACCATTTGGCCATAGAATAAATATAACGCAAGATTCTCTACCTCTTCATGATCTTTTACCCAAAAGATCCACCCCGCTGAAAGAACCAAACCAAAAAACCCAGAATATAGCCATATTTTACCCGAGAATGCATGGGCAAAGGCCCAGGTTTCTTCAGATTTCATGGACCACTTGGATCGATAGCCAAAAAGCGCCTGGGGCTTTCTTGGTATATTCTTTAAAAACAACCACCCAAAACCAATCATGGTACCCATGAGAAGAACTGTCATGAACAACATGAATAGAACCATGGAGATCACCTACCTACTTTATGAATAAATCCTTCTTTAATAGTGTAGCCATGACCTCTTTATTTAAAGAAGCTATGGTTTTCACAGCTAAGGAAATGGTCGCTTCCACATCCTCTTTGGCTGCATAGGAGTAATGGGTGTGCACATATCTAGAAGGAATCCCCAAGACCAACACCGGCACAGCCTTCCCTTGGAGATGAATCTTCCCCGCATTGGTTCCTCCACCTCTACGCACAGCTCGTTGATAAGGGAGATGCGCTTCTTTAGCAATCTGTAGCGCTACGTCGATGAATCCACGATGACTGATATAACTCTGGTCTAAATGTCTGATTTGTACACCTTTCTTCAATACGCCTTGGGCTTCATAGGGTGGCAAATAGGCATCATCTGCAGGAGACCCTTCAAAGACGATGGCCACATCTGGTGAAACCACTTGGGTGGTAACTTGAGCACCTCTTGTGCCTATTTCCTCTTGGGCCGCCAAGGCACCTATGACATCCACCGGAAGATCCATGGACTTAAGCTGTTTCATCACTTGAATCAATGCATAGCAGCCAATACGGTTGTCAAAAGCCTTTCCTCGAAGGACCCCATTTCTCTTCTCTTCATAAAATATCACATCTGGTACCACGGGATCTCCAGGCTGAATTCGAAAAAGATCAACCACTTCTTCTCTAGAGGTGGCCCCCACGTCTATTTGAAGGGACAGCAGATCCACCCCTCCTTTGGCCTTTTCTTCTGGGCTCATAAAATGAGGCGGTTTAGACACCACCACCCCTTTGATCTTTTCACCCTGAGCATTTTTGATCACCATGGCATGGGCTGGCACATTGCTAGGCACCCAGCCTCCTAAGGTAGCCAAGGACAACAGGCCTTTATCGTTAATGGATTGCACCATGAACCCCACTTCATCTAAATGGGCATCCAACATCACCACTGGACGATGTCCAGTATTCCCTGGAAGCTTCAAGTACACATTGTTCATGGCGTCCACTTCTGGCGAAAATTCAAGAATCTCTTCTCTCATGGCCAAAATCACTTCTTCTTCAAAACCTCCTGGACCAAATGCATTGGATAGTTTTTCTAACAACCCTATGTTTTCCATTTCTCTTCCTCCTAACTCTTTTACTTACTTGTACCTCTTATGGTTTCATAGAGGGCTTTCGTTTCTTCCACCGTCTTTAAGTTCACATAGATCAGACCACTCTCTGTTTCTAGCAAGATGTAGGGTGGGTTATTTTGTCGAAGTAGAAGCTTTGCATGCCCCACCTCTTCTAATCGAAAATATCCTCGCAGATGCTCTCCCAGGGCAGAACCATTGGTCCGCATCATAATCTTGGGAAGTTCCTCCACCAGCGCCACCTGTAGTAACTCTTCATAGAATACTTCCTCCCCATACATACCATGAAGCTCAAAGGAATCCTCCTTATAGCTTACGGTAATAGCCTGGGAGGAATACCAGAAAAGGCCCCCCACAAAAATCACCAACGCTAAGGAAAAGATGCCAAGAAGCATCATTTGTCCTTTATTTTTTCTAGTCATCTTCCCTTCCTCATCATACATGTTGCGATCATATTTTTGACTGGTCACCAACAGCATCCCAGTGGATACCAGAAATATGGCCATGACGGGAATCATCAGATTCTTCACGCCTACATAAGAAAGCAGCGCTGCCAAACCTCCTATCCCTCCGTTGACGTATCCGTACATACCCATGTTCTTGGCTATGTCCTCCACTTGACCTTTTCTTTTTTCTCTTTTGAGTAGGTGTTGTATCCAGAAATGAGAAAATATGCTCTCCCTTTATGCACCGCAAGGCCCATAAAAAAGAGTAGCCCGCCAAAAAACAAGTAAAATATGCTCATTTTTCCTTTCCCCCTTTATCAAAGCCCATCATGGGTTTTGCTTTAGATTAATCATACACCATGAAAATGAGAGAAACGAGACCTTATAAAACAGAAAAGTGTTCGTCAAACAGATTTTTTCTAGGCCGTACACAGTACAATCTCGCTCCTGGAAGGTGGACACCCTTTCTTTTCACCAAAAAGAATCGCTAGAGTACAAGGTTGCGCTTACATCCAACATCCAGCAACCAGTTTCGTTTGTCTAGAGAAGCTTTTCCACCCATTCCTCTTCTGAAAAGCCTACCAGTACAACCTCTTCCGTTTTAAGCACTGGTCTTTTCACCAGCATGGGTTCTTGTGCTAAAAGGGCGAGGATCTCCTCCTCTTTATAGGTTTTCATTTTCTCCTTCATGTTTAAGCTCCGATATAAGAGTCCACTGGTATTGAGTAGTTTTTTCATGGGTAACCCACTTCGCTGATAGACTTCTTTCAGTTCTTCCAAGGTTAAGGGGTCCTCCACAATTTCACGATAGGTCACCGTGAGATTATGCGCCATTAAAAACTTCTTGGCTTTGGTACACGTCCCACATTTTTTGTAACATACTAATTCCATATCTTTCCTCCACTGATTTTTAATG
>DOKV01000063.1 GCA_003510765.1 Clostridiaceae bacterium
GAAAAAGCCCTACCCTTTTATGGCATCTTGACCATTTCTGCCACAGGTTCGGAGATGAACTCTGGTGGGGTCATCACCAATGAAGAGGAAAAAAAGAAATGGGGCTGGGGCTCAAAAGTCACCTATCCAAGGCTGTCCATTGTGGATCCTTCGGTGCAAAAGAGTCTACCGAGGAATCAAACGGTGAATGGGGTGGTGGATACCTTAACCCATGTGTTTGAAGCATATTTTGGAGGCACCAAAAACACCTTGATGCAAGATGAATTTTCAGAAGGCATCATTCGGACCACCATGGCGGCAGCAAAGGTGCTTCTTGAGGATCCATCAGACTATGATGCCAGAGCAGAACTTGCTTGGGCAGCCACCTTGGCGTTAAATGGACTCAATGGACTTGGTCGTGCAGGAGATTGGGCTTCCCATGGCATAGAGCACTCTTTGTCCGCCTACTATGACATTGCCCATGGAGAAGGACTGGCCATGGTGATGCCCGCTTGGATGCAGTATGTGTACAAAGAAGATGTGGAGAAGTTTGCGCGTTTTGGGGAGAAGATCTTTGGCTTAGACTTAGCGGATCAGGAAGCGCAGGCTTTAGCTGCCATTAAGGCGTATAAAGACTTTTTAAGGAGCATCGGGGCACCTGTGACCCTGAAGGAGCGGGGGATTTCTGAGGAACGCTTAGAAGAAATGTCTAATAATGCACTCCTTCGAGGACCTTTAGGGACGTTAAAGGTGCTTTCAGAGAAAGATGTCCTTGAAATTCTTAAGCTTGCGCTTTAGTGAGAATATTGGTACAATTATTATAGAACATGACCCATAGAAATAACTCCTTTATCTTAGGAAGAAGTGCTCCATTTTGAGGAGCGCTTCTTTCGTTTTTTTCGATAAAAACTGGGCGAGGTCTATGGATTCTGGTATGATGAATCAGGCAGAAACATCTGTCCATAATAATCGTAAATTTTGCATAATTCTATAAAAGGTAGGGCGAAGTAGCAATGTACAAGGAGTTTTTTCAAATGATCAAGAAAAATAATCCCAATGAACTGGTCATCGTGGATGGCGTGGTGGGTTCAGGGAAAACCACTTTTATGAATATTCTAAAGGAGGAGCTGGGCCTTCATGGCTTTGAAGAGCCTGTGACGGACAATCCTTTATTAGAAAAGTTTTATCATGACCGGAAAAGGTATGCCTTTCCTTTGCAAGTATTTTTCTTAAATAGACGCTTTCGTATGCTGAAGGATGCGGAAGGGTTGGCCTCTTCTTCTGTGATGGATCGAAGTATTTATGGTGATGTGATCTTTGCCAAGCTTCTTCATGAAGGTGGGGATATGGAGAAGGAAGAGTTTCTCCTGTATCAAGAGCTTTTGGTGAATATGCTAGACCACATTGAAGCCCCCAAGCTCATGATCTATCTCAAGTGCGATGTGGATACGGCCTTGAGTCGGATCCAAAAGCGTGGCAGAGACTATGAGCAAATTGTGGAAAGGGACTACTGGGAGCGACTGAACAAAGAGTATGAAGCGTATTTTGACGCCTACAACTTGTCCAAGCTCTTGGTCATTGACGTGAAAGAGATGGATTTAAAAGACAATCCCTTGCATCGACAGTTGGTGCTTCATCAGGTGAAAGAAGCCTTAACATAGTGTTGGGAATCCTCTGCTATGGTGTAATAAATAGCTTATTAAAAGGTCTCTTTAGAGGCCTTTTTTTCATGGGGCGGAAAGGTGTGCGCCCCTTGAGAGCAAAGGGGAAAGAGAAGGGAGAACATGAAATGTTAAAAATTTGTTCATCTATGGATTTTCAAGTAGAACCCCAAGGTTTCTTCATTTTTGTTGACACAAAAAGAAAATATTTTCAATAATTGGATTATTGCAAAGAAATATTGAAAAAATCATATAAAAACTGAGAAAAGCTGCCACGGGGTAAAGTTATGTTATAATTTTGCCGAAGAAGCAAATAATCGTTTACATCTGTACTTTTACTGCGTTTCTTTGTTTCGGGGGATGTTTTTCCATGGCTGCTAGTCGTAAGATGAACATGGCAAAACAAAAATAGAAAAGTATTTCAATGCTAAGGGGGATAAAACATGTCAACGATGGAACTTTTGGGTCTTAAAAAGAGTCAGCTCAAGGAAGGGTACTCTGTTTGTCGGCTCATCAATGAAGCGGTGGTTCGTGGAGAAGGGAAGCTCACTAAAGAAGGGGCACTACTCATTGAAACTGGTCAGTACACAGGGCGTTCGCCTAAAGACCGCTTCATCGTGAACGATGAGACCACAAAAAATACGGTGGCCTTTGGGAAATCTAATTTACCACTCAGTCAAGAGGTCTATGATAACATGCTAGAAAAAGTGAAGACATATATGAGAGACAAGGACTTGTATCTCATTAAGGCAAAGGCTGGGGCATCAGAAAACCATGCCTTAAAGATCAATGTCTTTTGTGAAGATGCAGCCCAAGCGGTATTCTCCAGTCAAATCTTTATGAAGGATCAAGAAAGAGAAGGCTATGAAGCAGACTTCACCGTGGTGGCCCTGCCAAACCTTCAAGCTGAAGGAGAAGAAGATGGCCTTCATTCTGAAGCTTTTGTGATCATCAACTTCACGGATCGACTGGTCCTTATAGGAGGCACCAAATATTCTGGAGAAATCAAAAAATCCATTTTTTCTGTGATGAATTATGTGCTTTTGGGTGAAGGGGTGCTGCCTATGCACTGCTCTGCAAACATGGGTAAAGATGGGAAAACGGCACTATTTTTTGGTCTCTCTGGCACAGGGAAGACCACCTTATCCGCAGACCCCAAGAGAGATCTTATTGGGGATGATGAACATGGATGGTCTAAGGAAGGCGTCTTCAACATAGAAGGGGGCTGTTACGCCAAGTGCATCAACTTAGATGCGGCGAAGGAAAAAGAGATATATAACGCCATTCGTTTTGGGTCCGTGCTGGAAAATGTAGTGGTTAATGACAAGGGTGAGGCGGATTACTGCGATGGAACCTTGACAGAGAATACTCGATGTACCTATCCCCTAGAGTATATTGAAAACCATAGAGAAGATCGAAAAGGAGGCCATCCTTCCACCATTTTGTTCTTAACCGCAGATGCCTTCGGGGTACTGCCTCCCATTTCCAAACTCACCAAGGAAGGGGCGATGTATCACTTCATGTCTGGCTATACCTCGAAGCTTGCGGGTACCGAAAGAGGGGTTGTAAATCCGGAGACCACCTTCTCTGCACTTTTTGGGGAGCCATTTATGCCTAGGCAAATTGAAGAGTACGCAACCATGCTTGGGGAAATGATTGAGGAGCATAATACAGAAGTGTATCTTGTGAACACCGGATGGTCTGGTGGGGTCTATGGAGTGGGCGAAAGAACGCCTCTTCGCTA
>DOKV01000102.1 GCA_003510765.1 Clostridiaceae bacterium
AGTCTATGCCTCGGCCAGAGCTTTGGTGAGGGAAGCAAAGAAGTTGGATGTGCATTGTGACAATGGGCGAAAACTCTTTGAGAGAATTCATCAAGGAGAAGAGGCTTTCTGCAATGTACTGGATGCTTGGGCTTTGCAGGTCTCCTATGGTCTGGTGAACCTGGTGCACATTTTCAATCCTTCTATGGTTATTCTAGGAGGTGGGATCCTTGAACAAGAACTGGCCTTTGCGGCTATCCAAAAGCATACCTATGATGGAATGCTCACGAGCTTTAGGGAAGTGACTTTGGTGAAAGCAGCACTGGGGAATAAAGCTGGCCTTTTAGGGGCAGCGGCTCTTTTCCTTGAATAGCTTGAGGTAGTGATTGCGGTGAAAGGAAGAGGGCTGTTATGATCAGTGGAAAGATCACACACTTTGGGAGATACGTTTTTCAAGATGCACACATGAAAAAGGCACAGCAGTTTCTCTTGGAAACGAACTGGCAAAACATAGAAAGAAAAACCCATGTGATTCAAGGGGAGGACATCTATATGATGTATCATGAAGACGTCCTAAAACCTTTAGAAGAGGGAATCTTTGAAGTTTATGAGCGTTATGTGGATATACATATTACGGTCTTAGGGATGAATTTCATTCGCTCCACAGAGGGGATAAATCTTGAGAATATAACAGCCTATGATGCGGAAAAGGATCTTCAGCTAGGGACCTATCATGGTCCAGCTTATACAGACAGCTATTTAGAAGATGGTTTCTTTGCCTGCTATGCACCTGGAGAAGCCCATTTGGTGAATACTACCCCAAGAGATGGACAAAAAGTAGGTCGATTTATCCTGAAGGTAAAAGTGGAATAATTGTAGAATAGGGCTTTCATGCCCTTTTTCTGTTTGAGAAATGAAATTTAAAAACTAGAGCATAAAAAAAGAGCCCCTACAGCGAAAGCTCCCCTTCATGAACAGGGGGAAATCTTTTCTTGTGGAGACTCTTTTATCTTTTGTGGATTATTTCTTGGTGATGAGTTCTTGGATGGCATCAGGCTTTAGTACTTTCCCGTAAGAGACTACTTTCTCATCGATGACCAGACCTGGAGTAGACATGATGCCATAGGCGGCGATCTCTTTAAAGTCTGTGACTTTGATGATTTCCGCTTCCATGCCCATTTCTTTTAGGGCTTCCTCGGTATTTTTGGCAAGGTTCACGCAGTTTTTACAGCCAGAGCCTAAGATTTTGATTTTCATAATGTATTCTCCTTTAATGTATATATTTTAGATGAATAGGTAACTAAACACATTGAAACTGTATCCGATGGCGATGATGCCGATGGTCACAATGGCAAAGAAAATACCCAGGAGTTTTGGTTTGATGACTTTTGAAAGCATCACAAGGGAAGGTAAAGATAAGGCGGTGACACCCATCATGAAGGCTAAGGCAGTGCCAAGGCCTACGCCTTTTGCAATGAGGGCTTCAGCGATGGGGAGCGTACCGAAAATATCTGCATACATGGGAATTCCTGCAATAGTAGCTACCAGGACAGACCACCATTTGTCTGCACCCAAGATGGAGGAAATGAAACTCTCTGGAATGTAGTTATGGATGGCTGCGCCTATGCCCACACCTAGGAGAACATAGAGCCATACCTTTTTGATGATGTCTAGTACTTGGTCTTTGGCAAACTGAATTCTTTCGGCTCTTGTGAGGACTTCTTCTTCACCAGAGGCCATTTGATTGGCAAAGACAAAGGATTCTACCTGGGTTTCAAGTTTCAGTTTGTCTATGATGGTCCCACCAATGACTGCTAAAACGAGCCCTACCAGGACATAGGCAAAAGCAATTTTCCAGTTGAAAATGCCTGCTAAAAGAATCACTGAAGCCAGGTCCACCAAAGGTGAGGAAATCAGGAAGGAAAAGGTCGTGCCTATGGGCAGCCCTGCACTGGTGAACCCTATGAAAAGGGGGATGGAGGAGCAAGAGCAAAAAGGGGTGATGGTACCCAGTAGGGCTGCTAAGATGTTGGCAGTAATCCCACTGAAGTTTCCTAAAATTCTTCGGGTCCTTTCAGGCGGAAAGAAGCTTTGAATATAAGAAATCATAAAGATGAGTGCGGATAGTAGTATAAATATTTTAATGACATCATAAATAAAAAAATGGATACTAGCGCCGAGTCTGTCGGTCATGCTTAAACCAAAGACGTTCACCACGAGAGCTTCAATGAGCTCATAGAGCCAGTCCATTTTTAAAAACTGGTTGTTGATAAATTGAAATACTGCCATGAGAATCTCCTTTACTTTTTGAGTAGTATGCTGGGGTCTAGGGTGTTGTTAGAATCTGTATAGATCCACTTGGTGGTAAGACCTTCCTTGTCTTTCAGGAGCTGAGGATAAGGGGAGAGGTCATGGAAAATATCCATGAGGATCAGTCGTAAAAGCGCAGGGTCTTCTTTCAATTTGTAGTAGATGAATTTCTCTTTTCGGGTATCTTCAACGAGGTTTAGATCTCGAAGTTTTGAGAGGCCCTTTGAGACCGTGGGTTGAGGAATATTTAAAATGCCACTGATTTCACAGACGCAAAGCTCCTCTTGAAAGAGCAAGGCAATAATCCTTAGGCGCGTCTCATCAGAGAGTGTTTTAAAGAGATTAGTCAGCTGATTCATAGGTTCACATCCTTTCGCTGCAAGTCATATTCTCATATGGGAATATGTACATATTACTGCTGTGAAAGGAAGAAGTCAAGAGTTGTCAAAAAATATCAAAATTGGGTTAGCCAAATGCATAAAGGGAAAGTGGTTGTACGTGAGGTGAGTTTCTCTAAGGGCGTGAAAATGGAAGCCTATAAAAAGTTTGTAGATCACACTGACAATGCTCGATACTGGAAAGCAAGGGCAACTGTCCCTTAGGAAGAATGTACTCATCAGTATTGGTTTATGAGGAGGAAAAATAAAAAAGATTGAAGTGTTTGGGATTCATAATCTACCAGCTGGTGGAGGTTGCACTTGTAGTAGGGGGGGACCTGCAGTCAGCATGGGAGAAATGTACAGAAAGTTTGAAGCTTTTTAAAAAGTTCGTCCCTAGGCAAAGACGTGAATGTCCATTTCATAGATGTGTTCTATGATGATTAGGATGAGTATCGTGAGATCATCAGCGCCACGAATAAAAGACTTTCGCTACCACTTGCTTCCATTGATGGAGAAATGACGTTTTTTTGGGAGGGTAAAGGAAGAGGTGGTGATGGCACATTTGATGCAATGGCCTAATGGAGCGCCAGTGAATCAGGAACAGAGGGAGAAAACAGATAGAATGCCGTGCAGCATCTACCTGCTTTTTTGAGATGGCATTGCTTTTTGTATTCAATGAATGAAAAATCAGGCATAAGAGGAGGATACCCCTTTGGTCCTCCTCATGGTAAAATGCTCATAGATAGAGGAAAGCCATGGGTTTTCTAAAGAGGAGGCAGCAAGCTATGCAGTTCTTAAAAAAGATCAATTATCGCATTACGCTCATCACCATCATCATTTTATTTCAGCTTTATTGGGGTACGTTATTTTTATTAAGAATCGTAGACTATGCAGAGTGGTTTAGTACGGCACTCTCCGTCATCAGCATTGTGGTGGTGCTGTTCATGAACATGAAAGAAGAAAACGCCTCTTATAAAATTGGGTGGATCATTCTCATCATGGCGTTGCCAGTGTTTGGCGGACTTTTTTATCTACTCTTTGGGAACAAGCGACCCTCCAGGTTTATGCGGCGAAGACTCATAGATGAGCACCGAGCACTGGTGCCGCTACTTACCCAACAGGAAAGCTACATGAAGGCCATGGAGGAGAAGCATCCCCGGCACTTGGGAACAGCCAAGTATGTTTGTCGAGAAAATGACTATCCAGTCTATGGAAACACCCAGGTGAAATATTACCCTTTGGGAGAAGCCCAGTATATAGATATGTTAGAGGCTTTGGAAAAGGCTGAGAAGTTTATCTTCATGGAATACTTCAAAGTAGAAGAAGGGCGTATGTGGCAGGGGATCTTAGATATTTTGGTTAGAAAAGCCAAAGAAGGTGTGGAAGTGTGTTTCATTTATGATGATGTGGGCTCCATGTTTTTACTGCCCAAGGATTTTCAAAAAAAGTTAGAAGTCCTAGGGATCCGCTGCATGGCCTTTAATCCATTTAGACCCCTGTTGTCGGTAGTGATGAATCACAGAAACCATCGAAAAATTCTGGTGGTGGATGGCCACACAGCCTTTACTGGAGGCATCAACATCGCCGATGAGTATATCAATGAGAAAGAGCGGTTTGGTCATTGGAAGGATACAGGGATTCGATTGCAAGGAGAAGGGGTCCTTAGTTTCACCTTGATGTTTGTATCCATGTGGAATGCCTTTCGTAAAGATCGCATTGACCCCATGCTTCATCTGGGGGAGCAGTCTGTGCTAAAGTCTTTCCAGCAAGAAGGCTTTGTGCAGCCCTTTTCGGATACCCCCTTAGACCAAGAACCCCTGGGAGAAAACATCTACATTGAGATTTTGTCCCAAGCCAAAGACTATGTGTACATCTTTACACCGTACCTGATCATCGACAATGAACTCCAGTCTGCCCTTTGCCTTGCGGCAAAACGCGGGGTGGATGTAAGAATTGTCAC
>DOKV01000210.1 GCA_003510765.1 Clostridiaceae bacterium
TCCTAAATCCTCTATAGATGAAAAGGAGCAGCCTATGATCCAAAAAACACGTATCCTCAACAAAAATTCATCCCAACCAAGAGAAGGTGCTTACATCCTCTACTGGATGCAAGCTGCCCAAAGAATCCACTACAACCACGCCTTCGCCTTGGCCCTAAAAGAAGCACAAGAACGGCAACTCCCTTTGGTGGTGTACTTTGGCCTTATGGACGGCTTTCCCGAGGCAAACCTTCGCTCCTATACGTTCCTCTTGGAGGGACTTTTGGAGGTGAAGAAGACCTTGGAAAAGATGCACATTCCCTTTGTGGTGGTGCACAATAGACCCTCAGAAGGAGCCTTGACCCTTTCTAAGCGAGCTGCCCTCCTCATCACCGACCGAGGATACTTAAAGATTGAAAAGAGCTTTCGAGAAGACATCAAAGACCTGGTGTCTTGTCCCTTTTATCAGGTGGAAACCAACGTGGTGGTGCCTGTGGATGTGGTCTCCCAAAAAGAAGAATATGCTGCAGCTACCATCCGCCGAAAAATAGAGAAGCTCTTACCAGAATACCTACTCCCCATGGAAGAGCCCAAGGCCACGTTGCCAGTCTATGAAGGTCCCTTGGACGTGACACCCATGGCCTTTGACCATCTAGAAGACATCCTGTCCTCTTTATCTTTAGATGCATCCGTTCCTTCTGTGTCCCATTTTTTTAAGGGCGGTAGAAAAGAAGGGTTACAGCATCTAGAAACCTTT
Source organism: Clostridiaceae bacterium (assembly GCA_003510765.1). Lineage (GTDB taxonomy): Bacteria > Bacillota > Clostridia > Clostridiales > Clostridiaceae > Proteiniclasticum. The sequence continues at coordinate 737 of DOKV01000210.1, forward strand.
TTGACCCAGCGCTATGAAGACTTTTCAGAGAGAAGAAACGACCCTGCGGGCACCTTCTCCTCAAACCTGTCCCCTTATCTTCATTTTGGTCAGATTTCTCCTTTGGAAGTGTATTTTAAGCTCCCTAAAGAGAATTCTGAAAATAAACGGGTCTTTTTAGACGAGATGATCATAAGAAGAGAACTGGCCATGAACTTTGTGGAGAGAAACCCCCAGTATGAATCTTTTTCATCCGTCACAGGGTTCCCTCGGGAAACACTTCTCACTCATGAAAAAGATCCTAGGCCTTATGTCTATACCCTGGAGGAGCTTGAAAAAGGCCTCACCCATGACCCTTACTGGAATGCCGCTCAAAAAGAGATGCTGCTCACCGGAAAAATGCACGGGTACATGCGCATGTATTGGGGAAAGAAGGTTATGGAATGGACCGAAAGCCTTGAAGAGGCCTATGCCCATTTGGTCTACCTCAACAATCGCTATAGCTTAGATGGACGAGACCCCAACGGCTATGCCGGCATCGCTTGGTGCTTTGGCAAGCATGACCGCCCTTGGAAAGAACGACCCATCTTCGGGAAGGTACGCTACATGAATGACAAAGGCTTGGCGCGAAAATTCAAGATCAAAGACTATGTAGAAAAGATTCAACAGTTGGAAGAACAGGAGGGGCTTACATGGATAAAGTAAACATCGTGGTCCATCAAAAAGTCCTCCTGCCCTATGTTGTGAAGGACCTTACTCAAGAGGAAGCTGCTAAGCTTGGGACACTTTTTGAAGATCTTCTTCTCTTTCCTTTGGAAGACCCCGAAGAAGGATTCCCCTTTGTTCTTGGTCAAGGTCAAGACACCCTAGACACCACCTTTGTGGACCCAGCTGCAATAAAGGACCCTGTGAACCTTTGGGATTTAAAGCGTCGCATGCTCACCTATACGTGGCTTATGCGTGTGCCCTTAGAAAAGCGCCAAGACCTCTTTGAAGCCTTCTACATCGTGAAGTTTTTACTCCAAGAAATTAAAAATACCAAAGCTAGAGCCCTGGGACGAACCATCGCAGATTTGCCCATAGATGCGACGAAAGCATCCTTAGAGGTCTTACGAAAGGAAGCCCTCGCCATTTTAAAGCTTCCTTCAGCCAAAAATAGAATTCGAGGAAGTCTTTGGAAAAACTACAGCAATCAGCTGAAAAAAACAAACAGTCCCGTGGCTGGGATCAAAGACCCCAATGATCCCACTGGCGAGGCGACCCTTCTAGAAGAGCTGCATCTCTTAGAAGAGGAAGCATTGAAAAAAGAGTTGTTCTTTGGCACTTCCCCAGTGCTTTATAGAAAGGAAGCCCTTTAAACGTCCTGGTTTTTTTGTAAGAATAATAGTTTGTTCAATCTTCTGACCTTTTACTCACGTATAATGAAAATAGGTAACATCTACAAAAAAGGAGGTTCTCCATGCAATTTTTTAAAGTTTATCTCTTAACCCTCGTGATCTTTTTCCTGGTGGATATCCTATGGCTGGGCGTCATCTCTAAGAAACTCTACAAGGAGTACTTAGGAGACTTCATGGCTCCCAAAGTCAATTGGACCGCCGCCCTGATTTTTTACTTTCTCTTCATTGCTGGCCTGGTCTTTTTTGTCATTATGCCAGCCATTGAAAAAGGAAGCCTCACCAATGCTATTTTAGTAGGGGCCTTCTTTGGACTCATCACCTATGGCACCTACGACTTAACAAACCTGGCCACATTAAAAGACTGGCCTCTAAACATTACCATCATTGACCTGATTTGGGGTACCTTTTTAAATGCGACCACAGCAGGCCTTACCTACTATGTGGCCACCACATGGCTGCATATCAAATAATCTGAAGGAGCTTTTGCCATGAGTATACAATTTTTAGACAGTGAAAAACTTTACTATTCCTTCTTGTCCGGGGCCCAAGAGGTCATCAAGAACAAGCGGATTCTAAACGAAATCAATGTTTTCCCTGTTTCAGACGGGGATACCGGTAGTAATTTGGCCCATACCATGAATGCCATCCTCTCCGATGCCCGCATGGACCAAACGGTAGAAGGGACCATGAACTCCATAGCCGATGCGGCTTTAACCGGTGCCAGAGGAAACTCCGGTATCATCATGGCCCAGTATATTAATGGCATATTTATGAGTTTGCCAAAGGAAGAGGCCATCACCATGGCGGGCTTTGCCCAAATGGTTCAAGGGGCTGTGCCCCACGCTTATCATGCCATTGCAAACCCAGTAGAAGGGACCATCATCACCGTGATTAAAGATTGGGCCGAGGCCATCCATCGCTACAAAGACCACGCTAAAGATTTCCATGATCTTTTGGCCACTTCCATGGGAGATGCCTTATCCTCTCTAAAGCACACGCCAGATAAACTGAAGGTATTAGCAGAAGCCAACGTTGTAGATTCCGGTGCCAAGGGCTTTGTGTATTTTCTACAAGGCTTTGCCGCTTTTTTGCAAACTGGTCTCTTTAAGTCTGATCACAACTTCGCCGAAGAAGTCATCGACTTCACAGAGTATCCTGGCCATGACCATGATGAAATCAATGAGCGTTACTGCACCGAAGCCTTGGTCTCCGGAGTGAACCTGGACCTGGATGCCATGAGAAAAGAACTGTCCTTCTTAGGAGATTCCCTCATCGTGGCAGGAAACACAGGCAAGGCGAAAATCCATATCCACACCAATACCCCCGAGACTCTTTTTCAAGTGTTGAAGACCAAAGGCACCATTTTACAACAAAAAGCCGAAGATATGGTGCGTCAAAATGAAGCCGCTTATCATAGAAAATACTCCATTGCTTTGGTGACAGATTCCATTGCGGATCTACCCAAATCCTACATGGATGAAGAACAAATCCATATGATGCCTTTAAACCTTGTCTTTGAAGGTAGCACGTACCTGGACAAAGTCACCATGACTCCAGAGGTGTTCTATCCCCTTTTAGATCAGGTTGAGGAATACCCCACCTCTGCTCAGCCCAACCCCCGAGTCGCGGAAAACTTTTTGTCTTCCATTGCGGCCCACTACGACAAGCTTCTCATCATCACCGTGGCTAAAGCCCAAAGCGGTACCCACAATGTGTTCTTAAAGGCTGCTGAAAAACTCCAAGAAAAAGGCAAAGAAATTTATGTGCTAGATTCCAAACAAAACTCTGGCGCCGAAGGACTGCTGGTGAAAAAAGCCGCTGAGCTCATTAAAGCAGGCGTCCCCTTTGAAGACATCATTGACCAAGTGGAAGGGTTACGGGACAAAACAAGGATTCTAGTGAGCGTAAACACCCTAAAGTATATGGTCCGTTCAGGCCGCTTAAAAAAAGCTGTGGGCAAAATTGGTTCTGTGGTGAACCTAAAACCCGTGGTTTCTCTAGATGCAGAAGGGAAAGGCACCATCGCTGCCAAAGCCTTCAGTGAAAAGGCCAACACCGATAAGATCCTAGAGATCATGAAAAAAGAACATCAGGAAAGCGGGATTACCCGCTACTGCATCGGTCATGCCAATGATGAAAAAAGAGCATTGGACCTCTTGACAAGATGCAAAAAGCTCCTAGGCTATGAACCAGAATACATCATGAACATATCCACCATAGTGGGTATGAGCGCAGGGGTCGGCAGTGTTGCCGTATCCTACATGCGGGAAGGAGAACAGCAATGAACCCATACATCGGCACCGCAGTGATGCTCCTCGTCTTTTTCACCTTACTCTTTTTCCTGGGTCAAATACTGAAAAACAATGCCATCGTGGACAGCTTTTGGGGACCTTCTTTTCTCCTCATTGCCCTTTTTACCCTGGTCACGGCAGAAAACCCCGGTCTTCGTCAAAATCTTTTGACCGGCCTTGTGGCCCTTTGGTCTTTGAGACTTTTTTACTACATCACCCTTCGAAACTGGAACA
>DOKV01000019.1 GCA_003510765.1 Clostridiaceae bacterium
TACTGGGTGAAGCGATTTGACCGATTGGCTGTGGACCATGATGGCATCACAGAGCTTTTTGGCAAGAAGGTGCTCTATTTTAGAGATTTTGATGATCAGCAGTACATGCTCATTTCTGATGAAAGGAATCAAGGGGTTCCTTCTGGAATTCCATGGCAAAAGGGGCCTATTCCTCTGGAATTTGCTTTAACGGGCTTAGGGCCAGTGTTCATCAGCGTAAGAGATGTAGCCTACTTCAAGCAAGTGCTAGAACAAGTGTATCTCATGGAAGAGAAGGAGGAAGAACAGGGGCTTCATCTTTTTGAAATGGGCCAAGGTGGAAATGGCGGCAGCATCATTGTATCTGAAGAAAAAGACATGGATGCAGCAAGGCAAGGATATGGCACTGTGCATCATGTGGCCTTTAGGGTGGCAGATAAGAAGGAACTGGAGGAGTGGATCAAGCGCTATGAGACCTTTGGGTTAAGAAACTCTGGTTTTGTAGAAAGATTCTACTTTGGCTCCCTTTATGCCAAGGTAAATGCTGGCGTCTTGTTTGAACTGGCCACGGATGGGCCAGGATTCATGGAAGATGAGCCCTACGAAACCCTTGGAGAAAAGCTTTCTTTGCCTCCTTATTTTGAAAGTCAAAGAAGTGAAATTGAAAAGCTTGTGAGACCCATAGACACCGTGAGAAGCACCAAAACTTTTGACAAAGAATATGAGAAATAGATCGACTTCTATGGAGTACTTCACTAGACCCTAGGGACTTTTGGGAGGGATTTTCAAAGAAGAAACCAAAGCGCTACTCAAGGCCTTAGGACAGGTAGCCAAAGGACCCATTGAAAAAATCTTTCTTAGGAAGAAGAGGGAAACGTAGTAGATAAAAACCACGTCTAGAGATGGACGTGGTTTTTTCCCGTTGAATGGTCTGGTGTGGTAAAATGAAAGAAACAAGCAAGATTTGCTCACTTATGATTGTTTGAGGTGAATAGAAGAGAGATTTTCTTCATGAAAACGTATTGACATTCCATAAACATGCATTTATACTGTCATTAATGAGCATAATCAATCATAAACAAAAATAAACGGGCAAAGGATGAAGGTTATGTTTGCAGAAGAAAGACAAAGTAAGATTGTACAGATGGTGGAGAAAGGAAAAAGCATCAAGGTCATTGATTTGGCAGTGCAATTTGGTGTATCCGAGTCCACCATAAGAAGAGATCTACAAGAGATGGAAGAAGCAAAGCTTTTGAAAAGAACCCATGGCGGCGCCGTGGGCATACAAAGGAAGAGTTTTGAACCCACTTTCAACGAAAAGAAAGAAGAATTTCTAAGAGAAAAAGAAGCCATAGGTGCCTTGGCAGCAAGTCTTCTTGAAGATGGGGACAGTGTGATTTTAGATACGGGGACCACCACCTTAGAAATTGCCAAGAGAATCAAGGACTTAAGACTCACCGTCATCACCAACGCTCTGGATATCGCAGAAGAACTAAGCGATGTGGGGAATATTCAGTTGATTTTGACCGGAGGCATTTTACGAGGCAATACAAGAGCTATGGTAGGTTCTTTGGCGGAAGGCACCTTAAAGCATTTCAAGGCAGATGTGGCGTTCGTTGGGGCCAACGGCATTTCCATAGAAGAAGGGCTCACCACGCCAAACCATGTGGAAGCCATGACCAAAAGAGCCATGATGGCATCGGCCACAAGGGTGTATGGGGTAGTAGATACTTCAAAATTTGAGCAAGTGAGCTTTGCGGTCATTGCCTCGTTGAAAGAGCTTACGGCAGTGATTACCAGTGGAGAGCTAGATGAAGCTCAGAGGAAAAGCTATGAAGACCATGATGTGGTACTCATGAGATGAGGAGGTGAAACCATATGATTGTAACCGTAACAGTGAACCCAGCCTTAGACAAGACCATGATTTTGAAGAAGGTATCCATGGGCGAGGTCAATCGCGTTGAGACAGTTCGAAATGATATGGGTGGAAAGGGCATCAATGTCTCTAAAGTACTGAAATCCTTAGGGGAGCCCTCCTTGGCTACGGGATTTCTTGGGGGGATTTTGGAAGAGGTCTTTCGGAAAGAGTTGAAACAATTAGGTATTGAAGACCAGTTTCTCTCCGTATCGGGAGATACCCGGACCAACTTGAAAATTGTGGATGAAGGGCAAAAAGAATACACGGATTTCAATGAGCCTGGTCCAGAGATTACGGAAAAAGAACTTGCGCTGTTTCATGAACGGTTTAAGAGTCTGTTGTTTGAAGGAGATTTATTGGTCTTATCCGGAGGTCTTTGCAAAGGACTGCCTAAGGATCTTTATGCCATCCTCATGAAAGAAGCCAAAAGTAGAGGCGTGAAAGTGCTCCTAGATGCAGAGGGAGAGGCGCTGACCTATGGCATCCAAGAAAAGCCTTTTCTCTTAAAACCCAATGAAAAAGAGTTGGCAGGGTACCTAAAGAAAGAGACGCTGAAAAGAGAAGAGCTTTTGGAGGCCGGTCAAAAGCTCCTGGAAGAAGGAATTCCTTTGGTATTGGTATCCAGGGGAGAAAAGGGCAGTGTACTATTTAGCCAAGAAGGTATTTTTGAGTCTAAGGGGCTGAAGGTATCTGTGAAAAGCACCGTGGGGGCAGGAGACGCCATGGTGGGTGCTGCAGCCTATGGGCTACGAAAAGGATATGGCGCTAAGAAGCTTTTGGCCTTTGCAGAGGCCAGTGGCGCAGCGGCGGTGGCTAAAGAAGGAACCCAAGCACCCAGTAAAGAAGAGATTGACCACTACTATATAGAAGCTTTGGAGCAAATTGAGGAGGTCCTGTGATGAATACAAAAGAAATGTTTTCGAAAAATCGTGTCACTTTTGATTTACAAGCCACAGATAAATTGGGTGTGCTGGAAGAGCTCATTGCGCTCCTGGTGGCCGATGGAAAAGTGTCAGATCCGATGAAGTTCAAAGAGGCTGTCTTAAAGCGAGAAGAAGAGTTCTCCACAGGCATTGGCATGGGTATTGCCATTCCCCATGGGAAAAGTGATGCTGTCCTTGAACCGGCCATGGTCTTTGGGAAGAGTCACCACGGGGTGGATTATGAGAGTATGGATGACTTGCCTGCGCACTTGTTCTTTCTCATTGCGGTACCTATGGAGTCTAGCGACTTGCACCTGAAAGCCCTCAGCGAGATTTCCAGAAATCTCATGCACAAAGAAGTTCGAGAGAAGCTGATGGAAGCCACTACTTTTGAGGCGTTCATTGATGTATTTGGTTCCTAATTGCATTTATAGATAGGATTATGAAGGAGGAGAAATGATGAAACTAGTAGCTGTAACATCTTGTCCCACAGGTATTGCGCATACCTACATGGCCGCGGAGGCACTACAGATTGCCGCGAAAGAAATGGGTCATGAAATCAAAGTGGAAACCCAAGGCTCCGTAGGAGCCGAAAATGTCCTTACCAAGGAAGACTTAAAAGGTGCACAAGCGGTGATCTTGGCGGTGGATACCAATGTAGACAAAGAGAGATTTCAAGGTATGCCTGTGGTTGAAGCCTCTGTGAAAGATGCCATCAAAGATGCCAAAGGGCTCATTAACAAAGCCTTAGCGGCAAAGCCTCTTTCAGTGAAGAAAGAAGACCTTGAAGAAGATCGGGACTTCACAAAGAAAAAGGGGGGCATCTATAAGCACTTGATGACAGGGGTATCCTTCATGATTCCCTTTGTGGTGGCAGGTGGACTCCTCATTGCGTTCTCCTTTGCCTTTGGCATCCATGCAGCAGGTGAAGAGGGGACCCTCGCTTGGGCTTTGATGGAAATTGGTGGCGCAGCCTTTGGGCTCATGGTACCCATTTTAGCGGGATACATTGCCTATTCCATTGCAGACCGTCCTGGGATCGTTCCAGGAATGGTTGGTGGAATGATTGCCAATACTGTAGCTGCTGGCTTCCTTGGTGGTTTACTGGCAGGATTCATCGCTGGGTATACAGTACTCATTTTACGTAAAGTGATCAAGCTTCCCAAGAACTTTGAAGGCCTAATGCCAGTGCTGATTTTACCCGTGCTCTCCACGCTATTTGTGGGACTTGTGATGGTCTTCATCTTAGGCGGACCTGTAAGAACCATTAATGAAGGGATGCTCGATTGGTTAAATGGTATGAGTGGGACCAATGCAGTACTCTTAGGAGGCATCCTTGGGGTTATGATGGCAGCGGATATGGGGGGCCCCATCAATAAGGCAGCCTATGCTTTTGGTGCAGCAACCATTGCCCAAGGGCAACCATCCCAAGTCATGGCCGCAGTTATGGCGGCAGGCATGGTGCCTCCACTGGCCATTGCCTTATCCACAGTATTAGTGAAGCATAAGTACACCCAGGAAGAACGTCAAGCAGGAAAAGTGAACTGGGCTCTGGGTGCATCTTTCATCACAGAAGGAGCCATTCCCTTTGCAGCAGCGGACCCCATCAGAGTGATTCCTTCCCTCATGGCAGGTTCAGCTGTGGCAGGTGCCCTTTCCATGATCTTTAAGGCAACCCTAGCTGTTCCTCATGGTGGCATCTTTGTATTACCCATCCCCAATGCGGTGGGCAATCTTCCTCTTTATATCTTGGCCATCGTCCTTGGTTCAGTGGTGGGAGGACTCCTTCTATCCCTACTCAAAAAGAAAACAGCATAAATGAATGGGTAAAAACCTCTCCACCTGGAGAGGTTTTTCTTTGAGTGTCAAAGCTTTTAAGAGATGAGGGTGGCATTATTTATCTATAAGTTACTTGAACTTATAAAGAGCATAGGTAGGGTTAGGTGTTCCTGAAGGACCTAATTCTTTCAGGAGTATTTATACATGTGTGTACGTCGATATCCTTACGGATGAAATTCGTACTCTAAGTGGAAATAAAAAATCAGGTTTACTATAGGAGCCCTTGAAAAATAATAATTTTAAAGAAGCAAGGATAGCCCTTTAATTATTTCTTAAAACACTACCACATTATGAGATGTACTATTAACATTTAAGGATATCTATAGTATAATGAATTCAGGGAAACTGATTTCAGATTATGAAAGAAACTGATAAATAGAATAAAAGGAGATGACAAAATGAAAAACAAAGATGAAAAGACCAAGATTCTCTTTACGATGCCTGTGGAACTGAAGGAAGA
>DOKV01000091.1 GCA_003510765.1 Clostridiaceae bacterium
TTTCGTGTTAAAATAATATCATATACTTAGGAGGGAAACAGTATGAACATTGCCAAAGAAACCAAGAATATGATCATCAGTGCACTTTTATTAACCATTGCCGTGCTCATTCAAATTTTAGGAAAGAACATTCCACAAGTGAATCAATTCTTTGTGGGGCCCACCGTAAATGGCATCTTGCTTTTAACGGTTTATTTCGCTGGTCTAAAATGGGCGGCACTCATTGGCTTTTTAACCCCCGTGCTGGCTTTTTTTGCGGGCGTCTTGGCCACACCCATGGCACCTTTTATTCCATTTATTGCCCTGGGGAATTTCATTTATTCAGCCACTTTTGCTCTGCTCAAAGAGAAAAAACTTGGAGATATACTAGGCATTCTTTTAGGAAGTTCCTTGAAATTCCTTTTTCTCTACTTCAGTGCCACGAAACTCATCCATGTGTTGGCCCTAGGAATTCCAGAACCTGTAAAGGCAAAACTTGCCATCGCTATGGGGGTGCCTCAGCTCATTACTGCTCTTGTGGGTGGCTTTGTGGCCATGGCGCTCTTTAAGATGCTAAAGTCCAGGATCAAAACCTTGTAAATAGATGCCAAGAGGCTTAGGAAGAGGATGAAGAACTTGTGATTCTTTCAGAATATGCTTTTTCAAGGAATACTTCTATCCGATAATATGCTATAATATGCATATTATTCAACAGGATAGAAGGAGACGAATCATGGTTAGAGCAGAAGCTTTTCATGTGAGGGATTTAGAGCGCTTCAAGAATCAATTGCGTCGATTTGAAAAGTTTAATGCGCTGAATGAAAACCTCTATAAGCGCTACGAAGAGAGTTCTCTTTTTAATAAAATTCAATATCGCTCTGGGACGAGAATCCTTTGGGAAGGGATAGATCCGTTGATGATTCTATGGACAGAGACGAGAAACTATAATGCAAAACTTCGCTGCCTTATTCCTCTCCAAAAGGAAGAGGTAGTACTTAATATGCCTTTAGAGGAAATGATGCCTGCTTTCTATGAGTCCCTGCCCAAGCACCTAGATATTCATCAGTTTGAATATATCACCACAGATGAGCCTTTTAATGAAAAGGTTTTGCAGCGTATGGGGTTTATATATAGAAGAGGCTTGCTTCGTATGGCAAGGACGCTAAGAGATGTGCCTACGAATCAAAAAGAGGTGTTGTTGGAGAAATTTCATATTGATAAAATCAAAGATCGTGTAGATCTTCAGAATGTTATTTTTGACAACAAATATCGAATTCCCTTAACCGTGACGGATGTGCTCATGGAAATATCAAAAAAGACGTATGTACCAGAACTGAGTTTCTTTTTGGTAGAAGAAGGACTCTTCATAGGGTATGGACAGATTACCAAACAGCCAGAAGGGTTTTTCTTAGTGAATTTTGGTATTGTGCCAGAGTATAGAAATCAAGGAAAGTCCAAAGGCTTTTTACTGGAAATTTTAAGAAAAGCCAAAGAGTATGGGATAGATGAAGTGTTCTTGGATGTCAATGAAGACAATATTCGCGCCAAAAGGCTCTATGAAGAAATGGGGTTTCACCAGGAAACCAATACCTGCACATGGCTATATTACGTTAAATAGATGCAAGACAAAAGACGGTTTCACGAAGAAACCGTCTTTTGTCTTGGGTTATGCATTGTGTTTTGCTAAGTATTCTTTTAAAGCCAGCTCTAGAATTTCTACAGCCAGGGACAGGTCCTCTTGGTTGATGCAATAGGATAATCGCACTTCCTTTACACCCAATCCTTTGGTAAGGTAGAATCCTTCTGCGGGGGCCATCATGATGGTGGTATTTTTATAGCTGAAGTCCTTTAACATCCACATGCAAAAATCTTCTGCATTATGAATGGGGAGTTCAATAATCATGTAGAACGCACCGGTGGGTTTTTTTACCTTCACATCTTTTATTTGGCTGATACCATGGAATAAAAGATCTCGACGTTCTTGGTACTCTGTCTTCACCTTCTGGAAGTAAGACTTAGGTGTGTCATACAAGCTTGCTGCGGCCACCTGTTCTAAGGTTGGTGCACAGAGTCTTGATTGGGCCATCTTCATCATGGCATTGATGATGTCGGTGTTTCTGGAAGCTACAAGGCCTATACGTGCGCCGCAAGCGCTGTAACGCTTACTGATGGAATCGATGAGGATCACGCGATCTTCCATGTCTTTTAGGTCCATGGGAGAGAACACTTCTAAATCATCATAGACGAACTCTCGATATACTTCATCAGAAATAAGGTACAGGTTATGCTCTAGACAAAGGTCAGCGAGCATTCTAATCTCCTCTTTGGTATACACTGTCCCAGTGGGGTTAGAGGGATTGGAAATCAAAATGGCTCGGGTTTTCTCATTGATGATGGCTTCGAATGTTTCCTTGCTTGGTAGATGGAAGCCTTCTTCGCCATAGGTGGTGATGGGTCGCACAACGCAACCTGCGATGTCTGTGAAAGAGGAGTAGTTCGTGTAGAAAGGTTCTGGAATGATCACTTCTTCATCTTCATTACAGGTGGCAAACAGTGCAAAATGCAGTGCTTCTGAACCTCCGTTGGTGATGATGAGATTTTCATGGGTGAATTCAATACCATAATCCTTGTAATAGCGAATGAAAGAATCTAATAATACAGATTCTCCTCTAGACTCAGAGTATTTTAGCACAGGATCGTTAAAATCCTTTAAAGCCTCGAAGAACTGAGGCGGGGTTTCGATATCCGGCTGACCAATATTTAAGCCTAATACTTTGAGCCCTTTCTCCCGTGCTGTTTGAGCATAAGGAGACAGCTTTCGGATGGGAGAGAATTTCATTTGGTTGATTCTATTTGATAGTTTCATGTTTTTCTCCATTCTAGTTTATTCTGTGTAGTAACGATTGAGTACTTTTGCAAGGCGTTCCATACCCGTCTTAATTTTATCCTCTGGCATACAAGAGTAATTTAAACGCATGTAATGATGCTGATCTCTGGAAGCAAAGAAGGAGACCCCTGGTACGAATGCCACATGTTCCGCCAAGGCTTCTTCCATGATTTTTTTCGTGTCTAACCCTTCTTTCAAACATACCCATGTGAAGAGCCCACCGGTGGATTCCACAAAAGTAATGTCCTTGTGGAAATGTTTTTTCATGGTCTCAATCATGACGTCACGTCTTTTCCTATAGACCTCTTTAATCATGTCGATGTGGTCATCTAGATGATATTGTTTCATGTAACGGGCAGCAATGCGCTGGTCTAAGGATGACGTTTGCAAATCAGAACCTTGCTTGATTTGCACAAACTTATTGATTAAGGTCTTGTTGGCCACAACCCAACCAATGCGTAGGCCAGGAGTAAATGTTTTGGAGTAGGTGCCAAGGTAAATGACACGTCCTTCTGGGTCCATGGATTTTAGCGGTGGCAGCTGATCTCCGGTTAAAACCAGTTCCGCATAAGGAGCATCTTCCACCACAATAAGATCATACTTATTTGCTAAGGCCATGAGTTGTTTTCTTTTTTCTAGAGACAGAGTAATCCCTGATGGATTTTGATAATCTGGAATGGTGTAAAGGAACTTTCCTTTATGTCCATTTTGAAGCATGTTCTCTAAGACTTCCAGATCAAGACCATCACTTTTCAAGGGTATTTCCAAATAGTGTGGCCCATAGGCTAGAAATGCATTTAAAGCCCCTAAATAAGTAGGAGATTCCACAAAAACTGAATCGCCTTCATTAATAAACATTTTACCAACAAAATCCAGTGCTTGCTGGGAACCTGATGTGATACAAATTTCATCTAGGTTTGCCTCAATGCCCACCTTGTGGAGTCTTTGCTTAATGATCATCTCACGTAAGTCTTGAAACCCTTCTGTAGGGCTATATTGTAGTGCCACATGTCCTTCTTCTAGCATCACCTCTTTGGCCACTTTACCCAGTGCTTCCAAAGGAAAAAGTTCTGCCGCTGGAAGCCCTCCAGCAAAGGAGAGAATTTCAGGTCTTGTGGTGAGCTTTAAGAGCTCCCGAATTTCCGATGCTTTGATCCTATTTGCGCGATCTGAAAAGACGATATTCATCATTCCACCCCCATTGTATTTACACAAATAGTATAAACGTTTTCACTTGTGCTATCAATAATGAGAATTAATTAACAAAATGCTGTGCACAGGCACAATTTAATGTAATTTATGGAATTATTATCAGAATTGTTGCAGATTTATCAATTGAATTGATGGACAGGAACACTTTTAATTATTTGCTATTTTAGCTATAATAGGATTGTTGTCTAAAAGTAGCGAAGATTCAAGGAATCCTTGGATCCATATATAAAGGGGAAATGAACATTGAACAAGAAATATCTCATAGAGACCTGGGGTTGCCAGATGAACGAGGAAGATTCAGAGAAGCTTGCGGGGATGCTTCGGACCATGGGGTACGAAGAAACGCTCTTCCGTGATAAGGCGGATGTGATCATCTTCAATACCTGCGCGGTGAGAGAAAACGCAGAACTTAAGGTCTATGGTAATTTGGGTGCCTTGAAGGCCATGAAGAGGAACAATCCAGATATGATCCTCGCGGTGTGTGGATGCATGATGCAGCAAAAAGGTATGCCTGAGGAAATTCTTAGAAAATATAAGCATGTGGATATTGTTTTTGGTACCCATAATGCACATAAGTTTCCAGAATATTTGGAGCGTGCAAAGAATGAACACACGCAAATCTGTGAAATCTATGAAAAGGAAACAGAAATTGTAGAGGGGATTCCCATCGTACGGGACTCATCTGTGAAAGCCTTCGTGACCATCACCTATGGGTGTAATAACTTTTGTACCTTCTGCGTGGTGCCTTATGTGCGAGGTAGAGAACGTTCAAGAAAACCAGAGGATATCCTAGGAGAAATCAAAGAACTGGTGAAGAGAGGATATAAGGAAGTCACACTTTTGGGTCAGAATGTAAACTCTTATGGTTACAACCTTGAAAAAGAGGTGAGCTTTGCTGAACTATTGAGAATGGTCAACGAAGTGGAAGGATTAGAAAGAATTCGTTTCATGTCACCCCATCCAAAGGACTTGAAAATGGATGTCATCGAAGCCATCAGAGATTGTGAAAAAGTCGTGGAACAAGTGCACTTACCGGTGCAAAGTGGGTCTACCCGACTGCTGAAAAAAATGAACAGAAGCTACACGCAAGAGCAATATAGAGACATCGTCCAAAAGATCAAAGAAGAAATCCCAGGCGTGGCCCTTACTACAGACATCATTGTGGGCTTTCCTGGGGAAACAGAAGAGGACTTCTTAGAGACGTTAAAGCTTGTGGATGAGGTGCAGTTTGATTCAGCCTTCACCTTTATTTATTCTAGAAGAAAATATACGCCTGCAGATCGCATGAAGGAACAAGTGCCAGAAGATGTGAAACATGAGCGTTTCAATAGGCTCATTGAAGTGGTGAACAAACACTCCATTGCCATCAACAAGGGATACCAAGATCAAGTGGTGGAAGTGCTGGTGGAAGGAAAGAGCAAGAACAATGAAGAATTCATGCAAGGCCGTACAAGAACTGGAAAAGCGGTGAACTTCATAGGTGAAGAAGACTTGGTGGGCAAGCTTGTACCCGTGAAAATCACCAAGGCCAGGTCCTTTAGTTTGATAGGCGAGTTGGTGGAGAGCTAAGACCATGCCCGTAAGTAAGAGTGCGTTCGAAAAAAGAACGCACTCTTTTCACACTTTACACACCATCCATACAAATCCAAGGGTGTTTTTAGTATAATAAGAGAAGGCGGGCAAATAGAAGCCTTCGAGACAAAAACTTGGGTGCAGGATCAGAAGAGTAGTACGCACCGTGACCATATGGAGGAAAGAATAATGGCGTTAACCCCAATGATGCAACAATATTTTACCATCAAAGAGAAGTATCCAGACTGTATTCTTTTTTACCGTTTGGGAGATTTTTATGAAATGTTTTTTGAGGATGCAGAACTTGCATCTAAGGAACTGGAACTGGTATTGACAGGAAGAGATTGCGGCTTGGAAGAAAGAGCCCCCATGTGTGGGGTTCCTTATCATGCAGCCAATGGTTATATCGGGAAACTCATTCAAAAGGGATATAAGGTAGGTATTTGTGAACAAGTAGAAGATCCCAAAGAAGCCAAAGGTATTGTGAAACGGGATGTGATTCGTATTGTCACCCCAGGAACACTTCTAGATGAGAACTTCATGGACCAGGAAAGAAACAACTATGTCATGAGCATCTCTAAAGAAAAGGGGTGGTATGGGCTGGCGTTTTGTGATTTATCCACAGGAGAGTTTCAAAGCACCTTTGTGGAGGATCAGCTACAGCGCGTGGACAATGAAATCAGTAAATTTTCACCCAAGGAAATTTTGGTGCCAGATGAAGAGTTGAAGGATTACCTTGAAAAAAAATGGCGTGTTTTGGTGAGCTTAAAGCCCTTTGTCGCAGAAGAGGAGATTCCTGTTCAAAGCTATTTCAAAAGCGTATCCGGAGGATACAATGCCATGGTGGCTTCTGCCACAGGGATTTTACTGTCTTACTTGATCGAAACCCAGAAAACAGCACTGACAAATCTGACCCATTTAGAGGTGTACAACACGGAAGACACCATGACTTTGGATGTGAATACCAAAAGAAACTTAGAGCTCACTGAAAACATCGTGGACAAAGGGAAGAGGGGAAGTCTCTTATGGGTACTGGATGCCACAGAAACGGCCATGGGCGGAAGAAACCTTCGTCGCTGGTTAGAAGCCCCCTTGGTGAGCAAAGAGCTCATCATGAAGCGTTTAGACGCAGTGGAAGCCTTCTACCAAAATATTCATTTACTGGAGGATATGCGTGAAGCCTTAAAGGGTGTTTTTGACATTGAGCGTATTGTTTCTAAAATTGCCTTGAAAAGTGTGAATCCCAAAGAAATGCTTACGTTAAAGAAATCTCTGGGACACTTACCCATGGTGGAAAAGCTTCTAAAGCAAGTGGATTATGGAGAGCTTTCCAGGTTGGCCAAAAGACTGGATACCCTTGAGGATCTTTATCAGCTCCTTGATGAAAGCATCGAAGAGGATGCGCCCATGACCTTAAAAGAGGGTGGCATCATTAAGAGTAGTTACCACGAGGAGATCGCTGCTTTAAGAGATTTGAAGCAAAATGGCAAGCGCTACATAGCGGAAATGGAGCAAAAGGAGCGAGAGTTCACGGGCATCAAAAGCCTAAAGGTGGGCTACAATAAAGTCTTTGGCTATTATATAGAAATTTCTAAGTCCAATTATGGCAACATTCCGGAAGGGCGCTACGTAAGAAAACAAACCTTGGCCAATGCAGAACGCTTCATCACAGAAGAGCTGAAAACCATTGAAGAAGGGATTCTTGGCGCGGAAGAGAAGCTCTCTGTATTAGAACAAAAGGTTTTTCAAGAAGTACGAGAAAAAGTTGAGAAAGAAATTGAAAGACTAAAGCTAACAGCGCGGACTGTGGCAGACTTGGACGGGTATCAAAGCTTGGCCAAGGTAGCCAGGGATGAAAACTATGTGAAGCCAGAGATCAATGACACAGGACAGATCTCTATAGTAGAGGGAAGACATCCAGTGGTGGAACAAATGATGAAAAAAGGAGAATTTGTCTCCAATGATCTCTTCATGGATCAAGAGAAGGAACGTTTTTTAATCATCACTGGACCTAATATGGCTGGGAAATCCACCTATATGCGACAAGTGGCACTCATGAGCCTCATGGCCCAAATAGGATCCTTTGTCCCTGCAAAGGAAGCCAATCTGCCGGTTTGTGATCGTATCTTCACAAGGATTGGGGCCTCGGATGATTTGGCAGGCGGGAAATCCACCTTTATGGTGGAAATGAGTGAGGTTTCTGACATTCTTCACAGTGCCACCAAAGACTCGCTGATCATTTTAGATGAAGTGGGAAGAGGAACCAGTACCTATGATGGACTCTCCATCGCTTGGGCGGTGATTGAGCATATTCTTCAAGAAATCACTGGGGCAAAAACACTGTTTGCCACCCATTATCATGAACTCACCGCTTTAGAAGGAGAGCTCCCAGGGGTGAAAAACTATTCGGTGCTGGTGAAAGAAGTGGGTAAAAACATTGCCTTTCTTCGAAAGATTGTCCCTGGTGGGGCCGATGAGTCCTATGGCATTGAAGTGGCAAGACTTGCTGGACTTCCCAAAAATCTACTGGGGAGGGCACAAGAAATTCTCAGGAGGCTAGAAAAGAAAGAGAAGCAAACAAAGAAGAATACTAGCACTGTAAAAGAAACCTCTACAGTCATGCAAATGGGCATTTTTGATTACGAAAAAGACCAGCTTTTGGCGAGGCTAAAGGAACTGGATGTGCTAAATACCTCTCCCATGGATGCGCATAAGATTCTCTATGAGCTCTCCATGGACGCAAAGGAGATGGAGTAGTGGGAAGAATTAATGTTTTAACAAAGGATACGTTTAACAAAATTGCAGCGGGAGAAGTGGTGGAAAGACCCGCCTCCGTGGTGAAAGAGTTGGTGGAAAATGCCATCGATGCAGGAGCCACAGAAATTTATGTGGAAATCGCCGAAGGGGGCATTTCCCTCATGAAGATTGTGGATAATGGAGAAGGCATTTTGGCAGAAGATTTACGGAATGCTTTTCTTCCCCATGCCACCAGCAAAATAAAATCAGCAGAGGATTTGTTTTCCATCCATACCATGGGCTTTCGGGGAGAGGCTTTGTCAAGTATCGCCTCTGTGTCTAAGGTTTTGGCTAGATCTAAAACCAAGGACATGGATGGGCGAGAAATGCTCCTTGAAGGTGGAGAAATTCGATATGAAAAATACTCTCCCATGGACCAAGGCACCCTCATGGAGATCAAAGATCTATTTTACAACGTACCTGCACGAAAGAAGTTTCTAAAGAC
>DOKV01000110.1 GCA_003510765.1 Clostridiaceae bacterium
CCCATGGCTTCTCGAAGCTCTTTTGAAAGGTTTGGGGAAGGGGCTTCTTCCAAGACTTTTTGCTTTCTTCTTTGTAGCGAACAGTCCCGATCAAAAAGATGCACCGTTTGACCATGGGCGTCCCGAAGGATTTGGAATTCTATATGCCTTGGCGCTTCCAAATACTTTTCCATATAGAGGCCCTCTTCTCCAAAGTTTGCCAAAGCTTCTTTCTTCACTGCCAAATAGGCACTTTGCAAATCCTCTTCCTGCTCCACCAGACGAATGCCTTTGCCACCACCCCCACTGGAGGCTTTAAAGAGCAAGGGATAGCCAATGTCTTTGGCCAAGGCTTTGGCCTCCTCCAAAGAAGAGACCTCTCCTATGGACCCAGGCACCACAGGAACCCCTGCTTTTCTCGCCAAAGCTTTGGCTGAAGCTTTGTCCCCCATGGTGAGGAGCGTCTCTTCACTGGGGCCGATGAATCCAATGTTGCAAGCCTTTAAGAGTTTGCGAAACAATGGGCTTTCAGACAAAAATCCATACCCTGGGTGAATAAAATCCGCCCCAGAAAGCACCGCTGCACTGATGATGTTCTCCATATGAAGATAACTTTCGAAGGCATGCTTCTCGCCAATGCAGTACGCTTCATCGGCCAGTTTCACATGTAAACTCTCTTCATCGGCTTTGGCATAAACCGCCACCGTGGGGATGTTTAATTCATGGGCTGCCCGAATGATTCTAAGGGCGATTTCCCCGCGATTGGCAATGAGGATCTTCACTTACATCACCGTCCCTAACATAAAGAGTAATTCTGCTTCACAAACCAGGTGGTCTCCCACATAAGCTTTGCCAGTACCCTTCCCATAGTTTTTTTTCAATTTATCGATGGTCACCACCAAGGTGAGCACATCCCCTGGGATCACTTGTCTTCGAAACTTCACGTGGTTCATTCCGCCAAAAAAGGGCGTTTTCCCATGATTTTCTTCCATGGTCAAAATGCCATAGGCGCCTGCTTGGGCCAAAGCTTCCACGATGAGTACCCCAGGCATTACGGGGTACTCTGGATAGTGCCCCAGGAAGAAGGGTTCATTATAGGTGACATTTTTTTGCGCCACCACTTCTTCTCCTTCCTTCACCGAAAGAATCTTATCCAGGAGAAGAAAAGGCGGTCTATGGGGCAATACTTTTAAAATTTCTTGGATGTTCTTTTCCATCTTTATTCCTCCAATAAAACCAGTACTTTACCAAAGTCTACCCCTTGGCCATCCACCGGATAAATCTTTTTTACTTTCCCTTTTGCAGGGCTCTTAAGTTCATTCATGACTTTCATGGCTTCTAAAATGCACAGGACTTGTCCCTTCTCCACCGAGTCTCCTTCCTCAATAAAAGGGGCTTCCCCTTCTCCAGGACTGCGATAAAAAGTGCCTACCATGGGTGCTTTAATCTCTATGCCTGTGTCCTCATGAAGGGTTTCTTCCACGGCTAAGGCTTCTTCTTGCACCTTTTTAGTAGGTTCCGCCTTCCTTGTGAAGGTAGGCGTGAGCACCTTTTTGTCAGCGCTCTTCATGGGCTCCTCCCGGGTCGCTTCAAAAAGGTCTCCTTGAAGCTGCACTTTTAGCCCTGTAAGGTCTGAGGCTTCAAAACGTGCCAGTAGCGCCAGTATTTCCTCTAAGTTCATCTATTGTCCCTCCCATTTCTTAAACAGTAGTGATGCATTATGGCCCCCAAAGCCTAAAGAATTGTTCAGGGCATAGGTTACTTCTTGCCTTTTCGCCTGGCCTGTGATGATGTTGGCCTCCACCTCTTCATCGATGGTCTCTGTATTTATGGTGGCAGGGATGAACCCTTCTTTCATGGCCAAAAGACAGGCGATGGATTCCACCGCTCCCGCTGCGCCCAAGAGATGACCCGTCATGGATTTGGTGGAGGATACAGGGGTATCCTTGCCAAAAAGTTTCACGATGGCCATGGATTCTAAGCGATCATTCATGGGGGTGCTGGTACCATGGGCGTTGATGTAGGACACCTCCTCCGGAGATACCCCGCCCTCTGCTAACGCTCTTTTCATGGCCATATAGGCACCCAAGGCTTCTGGATGAGGCTGGGTGATATGGTAGGCATCGGTGGTGGCCCCATAGCCAACCACTTCGCCGTAAATGGTGGCTCCCCTTTCTAGGGCAGCGGACATCTCTTCTAAAACCAAAGCTCCTGCCCCCTCACCCATGACAAAGCCTTGTCTTCGAGCATCGAAGGGAATGGAAGCCAAGGCCACCTGATCCGTTTCATTAAGGGCTTTCATATTGGCAAACCCTGCCATGGCCATGGGGGTGATGGAGCCCTCTGCCCCGCCCACAATGGCCGCTTTGGTATACCCATGCAAAATGGCTCGATACCCTTCCCCTATGGAGTGGGTACCCGAAGCGCAGGCACTCACAGGGGCATAAGAGATCCCCATGGCTTGAAAGCGCATGGCGATTTCTCCTGCGGCCATATTGAGGATGTTCATGGGAATGAAGAAGGGGGATACACGGTGAGGCCCCTTGGCCAGAAGCTTTTCCACATTCTCTTCCATGGTAGC
The DNA here is from genome assembly GCA_003510765.1 of Clostridiaceae bacterium. Taxonomy (GTDB): domain Bacteria; phylum Bacillota; class Clostridia; order Clostridiales; family Clostridiaceae; genus Proteiniclasticum. The sequence goes on from DOKV01000110.1 coordinate 2,561, forward strand.
AAGGCCCCCAATGCCAGAGGTCATATAAACGCTGACATCAAAGGGGTCATATGCGCCCATGAGTTTGGCCTGTTCCACAGCTTCTTTGGTGGCCGCTAAAGCCAATTGGGTATACCGGTCCATTCGTCTGGCTTCTTTTTTCCCCAGAAGCTCTAAAAGATCCACCCCTTTCACCTCTGCGGCCAATGTGGCTTTAAACCCCGTGGCATCAAAAGACTTCAGGGTGGATACGCCACAAGCACCTTCTTTTAAACCCTTCAAAAAATCTTCTACATTATTTCCAATGGGCGTCATGGCACCCATCCCTGTGACAACTACTCTTCTCATGGTATCCTCCTACAGACTCATGCCGCCATCCACTGAGATGACTTGTCCTGTGATGTAGCTACTTTCTTCTTTGGCTAAAAACACGGCCACATGGGCCACATCTTCTGGCTTCCCTAAGGTGCCCAGGGCAATGCGCTCATGGAGCCCTTCTTTGACTTCTTCGGATAACCCCTTGGTCATTTCTGTATCAATGAAGCCAGGAGCTATGGCATTGACGGTAATGTGGCGTTTGCCCAGCTCTTTGGCCAAGGCTTTGGTGAGCCCAATGAGCCCTGCTTTAGAAGCTG
>DOKV01000173.1 GCA_003510765.1 Clostridiaceae bacterium
TTTAACTCCTAAACATAGGATATAACTCTATTTGAGATTCATTAATCAATCTGAGTAAACATAGGTAAACATGCTATATTATTCCCGCTGAGGGTACCATAAATACATCCCAAGTTCTTTATCCATCATGGTTAAAGGGCTTTTATTTTTTCACGGGATTTTTTTCGGCACTATAAAATAACATAAAAGGCTAGGTGGTTATCCAGCAACTTTTGAATATTAAACACCGCCAGTTTTATCCATGATCATGTCCATGAACACAGTGCATATGGTTTTATTGCCCTTACCTTCTACTCAATTATCAATTCTAAAACACAACTTGTTTCAGCCATACTCACAGAAATCTTTTGATTTCCGCACTCTCTACTCTTGATTTATTGACCTTACTTCGAAATACATCTCTTAATCAAGCATCCCTACGTCTGTTCAGTATCATTCTATTGTTCTATACTCTAGGATTTACCTAAGGGCTTGTTTCTTTGACGATGATTTCCATGCCCACTGTAATGACCCCTCCAGCCTTGACTCTTGCGAATCTCACTTCCTGAATCAACTTACAAACTTCTTTCTCATGCACTAGGGTACAATATTTCTCATAACACGTCTTTCTTGTGGGGGTAAGTTGAAGTAGAGCCTCCCCTACGACCAATTGCCCTTCCTCAGGCAACCCTTCTAAAAGCAAATCTTCCACCACAATATTTTCTTTAAATTTTGCGAAGCAAAACCCTGGAACTTCCTTTGCTCGCATCCACGCTTTCGCTTTTTGTGAAATCAAGGTCACCTGACGATCTCCGCCAGTGGCATGGTAATCCCCCTCTATGCCCAGATCCTTCAATAAAGTTACTTTATCCATGCTTTGTCCAGGCATCCCTTTGGCACTATAGCAAATAATATGTCCCACTCTGCTCACAAGTATATCCTCCCAACTCTTCCAGGCGTTTTTTCCATTCATCACTCTTTAGTAGGGCGATGAAGTTTTTTACCAGGGGCAAATCTAGATACTTCGCAGGAATGGCAAAGTCATACTCTTCTACCCCCACTTCAACAAAGTCTAGCCCCATGGCTTTTGCCGCTGACTGGATACCAAGCCCTGCATCTGCACTATCACTTTGTATCAGCGCCGCTAGCGCCATATGGGTGGTTGCTTCGCGATCATATCCATTGATTTCTGAAGGATGGATGCCTAAGGTTTTGAGTTTATAGTCCAATAGAATTCTTGTCCCAGCTCCTCTTTGTCGATTGACAAAGCGGTGCCCTTTCAAATCCATGATGGACGAGATCTTCAGGGGATTCCCTTTTTTTACCATGAGCCCTTGCACCCTATGCACCCCTTTGATAATTGCCATAGGTTCCTGAAACAATCTTTTGACATAGGAAGCATTGTACTCCCCAGTCTCTTCGTCCAGAAGGTGTATGGGCGCCATATGGGCTTCTTTTCGTTTCAACGCCATAAGCCCACCCATACTACCCACATGGGTGCTAGAAACATGTTGATGCCTGAAGTGATTCGGCATCATATCCGCCAACACATCCAAAATCAGATCATGGCTACCAATTAAAACAAGGGTGTTATCAATATCTTTAGGATCCTTATAGAGCTCAACCTGCACCTTTTCTCCAGCTTCCACACCTTCAGAGTTTTGCGCAATGACGCAGAACCCATCTGCTCTCACAAGGGACATGGCCGCACCTGCACCTCTGGCCAAAGGTGCTGCCACTACCTTGCCCTCTACTTGGCCCACCTTCACACGGATATACTCCTTATGCTTCAAACTTGACACCAATCTCTTGGAGATTACCGCGTCAATGCTCACACGGGCCTCTCCCACTGTTTCATTCAAAAGTTCCAGCACAGGCCTTACGAAATTTTCAAATCCAATATACGCAGATACAGGATACCCAGGAAGTCCGATGACGGGCTTTCCTTCTACAATAGCCAAAATCACGGGTTTTCCAGGCTTCATGGCTACACCATGGACCAAAACGTCCCCCAATTCTCTAAGGACTTCCACGGTGTAATCTTCTCTACCGGCACTGGAACCAGCATTGATGATGACCATATCATAAAGAGTCACAGCTTCCTGAATTTTGTTCTTGATGCTGTCGTAGTCATCGTCAATGGTCTTGAAGCGATGGGGAACCCCTCCTAAAACCGTCACCATATTCTCAAACATTCTCGAGTTCGATTCTATGATATCCCCTTCTTGTGGCACCGAGGTTGGTTCAATGATCTCTGATCCAGTAGGGAAAATCGCTACTTCTGCTCTTTTGACCACGTCCAGTTCAAGAATCCCCGCTGAAAGGAGTACGCTGATATCCATGGGTCGGATCTTATGACCACTGGGAAGAATCATTTCACCAGCCACAATGTCTTCTCCAATGGGCCTGATGTGCTGCCATGGATTCACAGAACTGAGAATCTTCACCTTGCCCATCTCACTCTCCAGGAGGTCTTCTGCCATGATCACGGCATTAAAAGGATGCAAAATAGGATCCCCAGTATCCACCACCACGTAGTCTTCTCCTTCACATAGTTCCACGGGGCTTACCTCGGTGGCTCCATAGGTTCGCTCAGCCATGACGGCGATGCCATCCATGGCTGCCGCATTAAAAAGAGGAGAACAGTATTTTGCATAGACCGCTTCCTTGGTCACCCGATGAAGTCCCTCCACAACAGCGATGCGCTCATATTGGATCCTCAAGACTTGCTTCAGTGATTCCATGTAGATGCTCAAGGCTTCCTCCACCGGTATTGTACTTAAATACAGATTTCTTTTTGTCATACGTCTCCCCCTAGAACAGATGAACCTTCACTACTTCACCAATCTTTAATCCCTCTTTATTCATGTCAATGATGGTATATCCATGAGCCCTGGTTAATGTGGTGATCAGACCAGACTTGCCGAAAATAGGTCTTGCCACGTATCCCTCAGGCGTTTCAATAAGCTCAACAGGCTGGCAGGTAGCCTTTCCAGGCGCACTGGCCACATTTATTTCCATGGCGGCATGGATTTCTTTCCTTCTCTTTTTTCCCGTGAGCTCCTCATAAACCCACACACAAAAGAGCTCAAAAACCATCATGGCTGCCACGGGATGTCCCGGCAAGCCAATGAGCATGGTTTCCGTTGCCGAGTCATATCCCCCTATGGTAGGCTTTCCAGGCTTTAGCGCAAGTCCATGGGTGAATACCCCTGGTGTGCTCAGCTCATCCATGACCTTGGCCGTGAGATCCTTTTTCCCCTGGGAACTACCCCCGGAAACCACCACCATATCACTAAAGGCCATGGCCTCTCTTAGAGATGCTTTTAACAGCTCTTCCTCATCTTTTAAGACCTT
>DOKV01000103.1 GCA_003510765.1 Clostridiaceae bacterium
TTAACATATGTCGGACAATTAACATGTCAAAAGGCACCCCTCGCCCGAAGCCGATTCATCTCATGACTGAAGTCACGAGTGTTCTCGGCTAATCTATAAAAGTGTCCATAAACCCTTACCCTTTAAGGATTCTTTCTTCCAGGGTATCGTGGCAAATTTACCTTCCATGAGCTTGTCCACTTCATGAATCCACTTGAGTTCCCCTTGCTGTTTTTGCTTCACAAAAACATCCTCTTCTTCATACCCAGTGAGTACTTGATTCAATAGCCAAGCATGGACAGAAATGCCCGCTCTTTGAAGATCTTCCATGAGTCTTTTGGCTTCGAAAAAGGGTGTAGGTTCTGCCAATGCCACGATGAGCACCTTGGTTTCTTTACCATTTCGAAGCCTCGGCAGAAGGTTTTGCACTTCCTTTGGAATGTCTCCTTGGCTTCTTAGGACTTCTTTATGATAGCTCTCGGTGCTATCTAGTAAGAGGAGCGTATGTCCCGTGGGGGCTGTATCGATGATAACCAGATCTTCACCTGATCCTTCTACAATTTTTGCAAACTTCCTAAAGATGGCAATTTCTTCGGTGCAAGGACTTCGAAGGTCCTCTTCGATGTAGTCCAGGTCTTCCTTGGATGCACCTTTCGCTTTAGCCAACACTTCTTCTCTATAATTTTTCAGCTCTTCTTCTTGATCGATGGCAGTGACACGAATGTCTGACTCATCTTCTAAGATCCCTGCTAAGTGATTGGCAGGGTCTGTGGTGGTCAGGTGTACCTTTAACCCTTCTTTCGCCATATATAAAGCTATGGCCGAAGCCATGGTGGTTTTCCCCACCCCGCCTTTACCCATGGTAAAGAGCACTTTGGTGCCATCTTTTTTGATTTCCTCTAATAGGGTTGCCATATCCATGGAGTGGGCCAAAGCTTCCTGTGCCTCTTCCACTTGACCTTCTTCGCTATGAAGCATGACCAAAATATTCTCCAAGGAGTTCATGGCATAACTTCTCAAGGGTATACCAAAAGTTTCCATGGAGGTAAGTATCGGAGGCATTTTCCCCAAGGCTTCTTCTTGTTTCTCTTTCATGGCTGCCAAAACCCCTTGGGGTTTTTCTTCTTCAATAAGACCATTCATGATTAAGGCCAAGTTATGAACGCCCAGTTCTTTCAGTTCCTTGGCTGCCCTGGCGGCTTCTTTCATGGGCGCTTCATCTGCCTTGGACACCAAAATCATCTTGGTCTTTTGTTCATCTCCTAAAACATCCATGGCCCCTTTATAGATTTCTCGATTTTCTGTAAGCCCTGACAATTGTCCTAAACAAGAAGCCCCAGAGGTATTGTTGTCTAGAAAACTCGTCCAAGCGGAAGGCAGTTCGATCATTCTTAAGGTATGACCTGTGGGCGCCGTGTCAAAAATCACATGGTCATAGGTCTCCACCAAGGTCTTGTTGGACAAAAGATTGGTGAACTCATTAAAGGCTGCCACTTCCACAGTACAAGAGCCTGATAGCTGTTCTTCCATATTCTTAATGGCAAGCTCTGGTAGAACCCCTCGATAGGGCGCTACCACGGACTCTTTGTACCGTTCTGCAGATTTTAAAGGATCTAAGTTCACCATGAACAGATTGTCCACTTCTTGGATGGCTACGATCTCCTCGGATAGGTCCACGTTGAATATGTCTTGCAAGTTAGATGCTGGGTCTGTACTCACCAGGAGCACCTTTTTTCCAGCCTCCGCTAAGCCCACTGCCGTGGCGGAAGCCGTGGAGGTTTTCCCCACACCGCCTTTTCCAGTAAAAAAAAGAAAGGGATACGCTTGGAATACTTGTGGTGTATAACGAATCATTTGGCCCTCCTATAAGGTCAGTACTTTGTCGCTGCTTCCTTCTAAGTCTTGTGAAGAGATCCCTGTCCAAACAGAAAGCTCTTGTGTGGTAGGATAGGTCCCAGTTTTAACAATTTCACCGTCTAAAACCGTCACCGGTAAAACGTTCATCCCTTCCTCTTGCATCAGCCCTGTAATCTCTGGTACCTTGGTAAATTCTAAAGGATGCATGGATAAGTTGTATCTTCTTGCCCCAAAGCCTTTCTTATTTAAGCCCCGGACCACCGCTGTAATCCTAAGAAGCTCTGGGTCTACCCCTGGTCCACATACCCCAGTTTCACAGCACAGTGCCTTTTCATAGATTTTTAGTTCTTTTTGATTCATTTATATGACCTCCTCATTTACGTTTAAAAAGAGCAATACATTTTCTTTGATGTCGTCACAGCCCAGTCCATGGTCTGTGTACTTCTTCAACTTCTTCAGGTCTTCTTGATAGATGCCTTCTTTGACCAAAGTCTCCATCACGGTTATTAAATAAGGTGCTTCTACCAAGGCCTCTTCTCGTATGCGATAGTAGCTATACTTGGCATCCTTTCTAAACACCGTCACTTGGGCTTCATTGAGTTTTGTCAAATGCCTTGAGACATTGGACTGGCTCATGGACAGTATCCCTTCCAGTTCGCAAGCACAGAGCTCCCGATTCATCAAAAGCTGCACAATTCGAAGTCTATGTTCATCTCCAAGAGCCTTCAATACCTTTATGGTTTCTATGATCTTCCCCTCCTCATATTCTCATATTCAATTATAATCATATGATACTTTCTCTTTCCTGGCAAGGAGTTTCTCTTTTTATTTTTATACGTGGAGACACCTCTTTCTCTGAGTGATCAACCAAGAAATGCACACGCCTTTATAAAAGGCATACAAGAGGTTTTTTTCCTTGATTTTTCCCCTTGATTGTTTTCATCCCATGAGCTATAATAAATAATGTTCATCGGGGTGTAGCGCAGATGGTAGCGTGCTAGACTGGGGGTCTAGAGGTCGCAAGTTCAAGTCTTGTCACTCCGACCAAAAATAAGAGCCATGAGGATTTCCACTATGGATTCCTTATGGCTCTTTTGTCATTCATAAACATCCAAACACGTTGAAACCTGACTTCATCCAATCCAATAGTATCCATCCACCTCAAAAAACAAATGAAACATGCAAGTAGATTATGCACTTACTCTGTCATCTTTTCCTACCGATGAATCTATGATACGGTGAACCGTACAGATCATAAATGTCGTTATCCTCTACTCTTTCAGGATATGATATAATAAAGATATAAATAACTTTATTTGAAAGGGGGATTCACCCTGATGATGGACAACATAGAGATGATGGATAAAAAGAAACTGCTGGATATTTTCGAATACATGAATGAACGATTACAAGAAAACCAGCTCCAACTGGAGATTACGGTTTATGGTGGTTCAATAATGACAATTGTCTATGACAATAGACCTGCTACAAGAGA
>DOKV01000204.1 GCA_003510765.1 Clostridiaceae bacterium
TTTTATCCTGAACAACATGCTCATCGCTTTTGTTCGAAATGATCAAAACCCCAAAGGAGCTATGAAGGCCATGGTCATGGGCAGTCTGTCCAATATCCTTTTAGACTATCTCTTCATGTTTCCCTTGGGTTTAGGCATGTTTGGCGCAGCCATCGCCACCAGTGCAGCACCTCTCATCAGTATGATGGTGCTCTATCCGCATTTTAAACAAAGAGGAACCAAGCTTTTTTTGCCCAAGGTTTCCTTGGCAGTTTCTTCTGTGAAGGACTTTTTCTCCTTAGGCATGTCGGCACTGGTGGTGGAGGTTTCCTCAGGGGTCGTGCTGTTAACCTTTAATCTATTGATTTTAGGATTAGAGGGCAATGATGGGGTGGCGGCCTATGGCATCGTCGCCAATCTTGCCTTGGTTGCCATCGCCATCTTCACGGGTCTTGCCCAGGGAGTACAACCTCTCTTTAGTAGATATCATGGGGAAGGTCAGGGCGTATATTTAGAAAAGACCAAGAAAATGGGTATCTTTACGGCCCTGTCCTTAGGACTACTCTTATATGGGGTGGTGGGCTTTTTTGCGGGCTCTTTGGTGGACATCTTTAACAGTCAAGGAAATGCTCATATTGCCACCATGGCAGAAAGAGGTCTTCGAGTGTACTTTTTGGGGCTGATTTTAACGGGGATGAATATCCTCTTGTCTACCTTAGCCAGTGCCACAGAACGCGTAAAGGAAGGTTTTCTACTATCCATGGCCAGAGGAATTTTTGTCGTTGTACCTTTGGTTTTTGTGGGGTCAAAGTTCTTTGGCATGGATGGGGTGTGGATGTCTTTTGGTCTCACAGAAGTGGTGGTTTTAGGGGGGACTTGGCTCTTCTTTTCTCAAAAAAAAGGAAAGCTTAAAAAAGAGGTATTGGACGTGTAGCCTTTTGTAACGCGTATGGAGGATTTTGGCATAGGCTTGAAAAGACATAGGATGTAGGAAAGGAAGGATGTAAGATGAACATAAACATTGCCAGTATGAAAGATCTGGAGGACTTACAAGAGGTCATGAGAAGTACCTTTGTGGAGACCTTTGGACCTGATAACAAAAAAGAGGATGTAGAGAAATATATCGAAGAAGAGCTGAATCTTGAGGTGATTAAGAAAGAGCTGATCACTGAACAAGCTCAATGGTTCTATATAGAAGAAAAAGGTATGATGGTAGGCTATCTAAAGGTCAACTGGGGGGATGCTCAAACAGAGAAACTCCATGAAGAGGCGGTGGAGATTCAAAGAATCTATGTGAGAGAAGCCTTTCAGGGAAGAGGGCTTGGCAAATTGCTTCTGCACAAAGCCATGGAAGTTGCGAAAATGAGAAAAGCGCCCTATCTTTGGCTAGAGGTATGGGAACACAATCATCGTGCCATAGCCTTCTACAAAGCCCAAGGTTTTGTGAAGTTTCAAGAACATAGTTTTCTCTTGGGAGAGGACAAACAAATAGATCATCTTATGAAAAAGGACATGTAATGAGAAAGAGGATACCCTTTGAAAAGTCCGAATCCTTGTTAATAACTCATCAAAAAAACCGATATAGAGAATGATAAGTATTTGAAAATCGTGAGAATGAGGGTGTCATTGAAAGTAAAAGTCATAGGACTTGTGGTGCTGTTACTGGGGCTTCTGGTGGGTGGACTGAGCATTTATACCAATGGATTGGTGACGAGTTTGGTCACAGACAATGCAGAAAAGACCTATGAAGAGCAGGCTGTGAGCATCGTGGAGGCCATTGAGACCAAACTAACGGGTACAGAGGTGGCGGTGAACTCCGTGGCCTTAAATGAAGAAGTGAAAAAAGCCTTTGCAGAAAGAGACAGACAAGGTCTACAAACTATGCTTCAAGGCAGTTATGAAGCCATCAAAGATCAAGTGGCCCAGTTTCAGTTTCATTTGCCAGATTCCACCTCCTTTCTCAGGTTACATCAACCTGAAAAATTTGGGGATGATCTGTCTAGTTTTCGGTTTACGGTGAATAAAGCCAACGAAGACAAAGAAACCGTAAGGGGCATTGAAGAAGGTGTCGGCGGCTATGGCTTTCGTGTGGTGGTGCCTGTGAGTTACCAAGGAAGGCATCTTGGCACCGTGGAGTATGGTGGAAATTTTGACCAAGTCTTTTTGTCAGAGCTTCATGATATTTCCCCAGGGGATTATTACATTTACTCCTTTACTAGAACAGAAGAAGGCTTTGTGGCAGCAAACAAAGAAACAGATCCTTACATCCTGGAGGCAGATCTCATAGCGCGTGCTAAAGAGGGTCAAGTGGTGGTGACTACAGCGCTGTCAGATACCTACGATGTCTTACTCACCCCTTTTACAGACTATGAAGGCAACTATGTGGGATACATCAAGTATGCAAAAGATCGCAGTGATACTTTGGCATCCATTAGCGCCCTGAATCAAGGCATTCTCCTCTTTAGCGGAATCGCTATTTTGGTGGTGGCGGTGCTGGTCTTCTTGGTGATTTCAAGATCCTTGGGTGGATTGAAGAAATTGCAAGAGTATGCCAAGGTTGTGGGCGAAGGAGACTTAACCGTGGCCTCTACCATAAAATCCAAGGATGAAATTGGCCATATTGCAGGAAGTTTTACGGCCATGAGAGAGAGTTTACGTGAAGTCATTGGTGAAATCCAAAGCACCATTTCAGAAGTGAAGGGTTCCAGTGAAACCATCACCTCCACGGTGGAAGAGGTCAATGCCTCCTCGGAAGAAATTGCCCGAGCTGTGGATGAAATTGCTGAAGGTGCAACGGCCCAGGTAACCGATGCCAATAAGGGTCTGGATACCACCAAGAATCTAGCCGGAAGGATCATCCACATTGTAGAGCTTTCTGAAACCTCCAAAGCCCAATCAGAAGTGATGCTGGAGAAGACCTCTCAAGGGATTGAAGCATTAACTTCTTTGCAGGAGAACTTTGTGCAAAATGCAGCATCCGCCAAGAATGTCACAGAAGGCATCCATGAGCTGACGAAAAAATCCAACAGCATAGGGGAAATTGTTGGGACCATCAATACCATTGCCAGTCAAACAAACCTCTTAGCTCTTAATGCAGCCATTGAAGCGGCACGAGCAGGAGAACATGGACGAGGCTTTGCCGTGGTGGCAGAGGAAGTGCGCAAACTTGCAGAAGAAAGTAGCCAGGCCTCTGAGGAAATTAGAAAAATCATTGGCGAGATTATCCTTGTCATCGGCACCACGGAGACCGCCATGAAGGATACCAATGAAGTCCTTGGCGTCACCAGTGACTCTCTAAAGGATACGGTGCATTCCTATGAAACCATCCGAGAAGAAGTGGCCAGAGTCATGGAGAACATCGAGAAAACCAATACTTCTGTTTTACAAATGGATGTGGACAAGAATCATGTGCTAGAAGCCATTGAAAATATATCCAATGTGTCAGAGGAATCTGCAGCTTCCACGGAAGAGATTTCCGCTACGGTTTCAGAGCAAGCCACTGCCATCAATGAAGTGGTGAAATCCATCGAATCCCTAAATGAAGTGATTAAAGTGCTGAGTGAAAAAATAGAGCGGTTTAAAATCTAGAAATCTACGGAAACCTTCAAAGAAATGTCTAAAAAGGGGCTGTTGCAAAATA
>DOKV01000205.1 GCA_003510765.1 Clostridiaceae bacterium
CGACGGTTCACTTCAGCGTTTGAAATGATCCGTTCCTTTAGAAGATTGGCTTCAAACCGGCCTTTTTCTAGCATCTTTTCCTTCTTCTCTTTCGCCTCTTTGACCTTTTTCATGACAACGTCATCTTCAAAAGCCTTGGCTTCCCGAAGCATGGCATCTGACTGCATCTTCGCCTCTTCTAGAATCTTCTCTGTCAAATTTTCCAGATTGGACATGAACTCACTTCCTTTGCTGTAATTTCGCTAAATCCGTTGTTTTCTTAGAATGTAACAGAAGAAAGTAGGATCAGAGACATTACGAAAGCAAGAAGTGCATAAGTTTCAACCATAACGGAGTAAATGATACCCTTGGTGGAATGTTCTTCATTCTTTGCAAGGATGGCTAGACCCGCTGCAGCAACCTTAGATTGGAACACTGCGGAGAAATAACCAACGAAAGCGATGGGTAGACAGGCGAAAAGGATGAACATCCCGTTGGCCATGGACATACCAGCACTTAAAGAACCAAGAGACATCAGCCCAATAACGAATCCATAAAGACCCTGGGTACCTGGAAGCAGCTGTAATACAAGAGACTTACCAAACTTTTCTGGTTCTTCAATGATGAGGCCTGTAGCCGCTTCACCCACGATACCAACACCCTTTGCAGAGCCCATACCAGAAAGAATGACTGCCATGGCAATCCCAATTACCGCAAATACAATACCACCGTTTTCTACTAATACTTGTCCAAAATTCATTTTTACTTCCTCCTAAAATTATTCAATATTAATATATTTTGATTTGTTTCTAAAGATTTTGAATGGTTTTCCGCCGCCATCGTAGAACTTTCCGAAGAACTCTACATAGGTTAGTCTGGAGGCATGCACATAGGCACTCAAGGCGGAAAGGAATAGGTTAAAGGCTTGTCCTCCTAAGAAGACTACTACCCCAAAGACGATCCCCACAGGGCCCATGGCAAAGAGCATGGTCACCATCATGTTGATGGCCACCGCAATGAATCCGCCAGCAAGGCCTAGGGCCATGAGTCTTGAATAGGATACAAAGTCTCCGATGTATCCGGTGATGTTATAAAGGCTGTATAGGCCTCCAGCAAGTTTGCCCACCACGGTGCTATTTTCGCGACCGCCCGTGAGGACAATGCCCACCATACCAATGACCATAACCACCAAGGATACGGTGCCCATGAAGGCTGGTAATACATCCACCACCATGGTTAGGAGTAGTAAAATGGCACCCATAAGAGCCATATACCAGAATCCCACATCATAGAGTGCATCCAGAGGCTTTCCTTCTTTAAGAGACCGATAGGCTTTGATGCCCAAGGCATAGAAAAGATGAATGCCACCAAAAGCAATGGATAAAATCAGGAGTTTTTGGTACTCCGTGGCCGGGGAAATCAGCGACTGTGTTGGCAGCTCTGCCCCAAAGAAGGTCCCAAAAATCAGGCCCCAAGCCATGGTGGAGAAACTTAAATAGAACAAGAAGCGCATCATGAGCTTCTGCCCTTTTTCAAGATTGGCCACTTTGAGCACCACCCCTGTCAGTAGGAATAATATCAACCCATAGCCCCAGTCTCCCACCATCATGCCAAAAAAGGCAAAGTAGAAGGGCGCAAAGAGTGGGGTGGGATCCATACCATCATAGGTGGGCAAGGAGTACATGGTGGTGAGAGACTCAAAGGCCTCTGCAAACTTTCCATTCTTCAAAAGAATGGGGACCGAGGTGTCTTTCTCCTCTGCAGCATCCAGCTCCAGATAATAGGCACCTTCTTGGGTCTTTTCCACAGCACGTTTAAAGTCCTCAGCGCGATCTGTGGGCACGAAGCCATGGATCACATTGACACTGCCCGTGCGAAGGAAATTATTCTCCGCTTCATAGCGCAGTCGAAGATTCAGTAAATACTCGTAGACTTCTTCAAACTTCGCCAAATGTCCGGCATTGGATTTCACCTCTGCCTGGAGCTTCCTCCGATCCTCTTTGATTTTTTTCAAAGATTCTTGTCTTTTTTTCATTTCCTCTTCCGGCGTACCCTGAACACTTAACTGGATGGTTGTGTAACTGTGGTTCCGGAGTACTTCACTGAGGTCCTCCTTTTCAAACTTAGAGGTGAGTAGGAGCACATAGGCGTCATCCTTCCCTTCACTTAAGACTTCTAAGTAGGTTTCTTGTAAAGATGTAATGGCTTCTTTAAGACCTTCTAACAGTTTCTTTGGTACGGTACCCGTAAGCACGTCACTGTATTCAAAGTCTCTAAGATGTCTTACATCAAAGTTTAGGTTTTTCCATGGTCTGAGTTCTTCCATGGCTGCTTTCTCTTTCAACTCTTCTTGGCTGAGATGATCAAGTTTCCCAGTCAACTCTCTGAACTTCGCAATGACTGGATCATAATCAAACTGGGCAACTTTCTTTTCAAGTGCTTCAAAAGTATAATTGCTCTTTCCTTTAATCATGGCCTTGATGCCCGTCTCCCGGTCATCATAGCGTTTCAATAGATCCATGGCGAACTTCACATCTTGAATCTTTTCCTCCACTTCACTGATTGCTCGTGGTACTTCAAGAACTTCCAATCCTTCTTCTAGAAGGGTTTGGTCCTCTTTCAGGTCCGTAAAGTGGACATAACCGAACTTTTGCAGTTCATGGAGAAGCTTGTCTCTGTCAGAGTCGAAGGTGAACAGACCAAAATTGCTCATCTTAACGATTGCCATTTGCCTTCACAATCCTCTCTATAATAATATTGACTGCCTCGGTCAGATCCTCTTTGTTCAGAGAAAGAACCGCTTGCGCCTTTTCCTTTCCACTGGCCAAAATAGGTTTTGCTTCCTCTTCCCCCTCTGCCCGAGCCTTTTCCTTCAAAGCGTCCATCTCTTGTTGAGCTTCTGCCATGATTTCTTTAAATTTTTCCTCGGCGAGCATTTCCGCATCCCGCTTGATGTCTCTTGCTTTCTGACTGGCTTCTCTTGTAAGCGCCCGCGCTTGTTCTTCTGCGTGCCTTACTTTTTCTAATGCTTCCTTTGCCATCCTATCACCCCCATTCCTCCGTTTTGATGGTGTATGCAAAACGTTCTCATACCAACTAATTTTACCATGGTATGCACAAAACATAAAGAAATAAGAATTATGCAATCGTTATCTCTTAATAAGTTATGCATTACCATATAACAACCAGTGTACGCCAAATGATTTGTTTTTTCAACTAAATTTTAATAATTTCACCAGAATCTAAGTCGTAAACCACCGGAGTATCACAAAACGTCATGGTCCCTTGGTCAAAATATGCCCAAAGATCCATTTTAAAAATCTCAACATGTATTTTCATGCGAAGATTTTTCAAGAGATCTTTCCGTGCTTCTTGGTTTTTCTCATGATTTCGTTGTAGGAATTCTGGCACATACTGTTTTTTATTGGTGCTCAGCCAATCAAATTTCAACAGTTCATTGAGGACCAATGCCACATCTTCTTGATTTCTTGGCTTCTTATACTCCAAGGCAAAGTCTCTAAGGAATAAAAACTGGTCCTTTAACCCAAGGCTTCTGCCCTGTCCCCGCTCTTCTAGGTAAAGACCCAAAGCTTCGTAAAAGGCAAAGGGGTCTTTGTCATCTGCCAATACATAGGAAAGGGTTTTTGCAAACCGACCCGAGTTATAATACCGTTCCAAGGCATCCTCCACCTTGTGGAGATGCCGTAGCGTTTCATAGGACATCCACTTGGTTTCTAGCACCTCATAGGGTGGATAGGGACTGTAGGCCATGGCAAACCCCTTTGCATCTTTCTCCATGGGCGTTCCTTTGATGATTTTCAAAAACCCCAATTGAAGCATCCCTGGCTGCAGGGGATACACGTCATTAAAGCTATTCTTAAAAGTTTCCAAGGTATCATAGGGCAGCCCCGCAATGAGGTCCATGTGACAATGAATGTTGTCCAATGAAGCCAACCTTTGAAGCTTCTCCAAAACCTGGGTAAATCCAATATAACGCTGAATGGACTGGAGCACTTCTTTTTTTGTGCTTTGAATGCCCACTTCAAACTGAATCCTACCAGGAGGCGCCGTGGCCAAGAGAGCCAAATGCTCCTCTTTGATGAGATCCGGCGCAATTTCAAAGTGAAAGGTCACCGCTGTGTCCAAGGAAATGAGATAGGCCCAGATGTCTTTAGCCTCTGGATGAATGTTGAAGGTGCGGTCAATGAACTTCACCACTGAAGCCCCCGTGAATAGGAGCTTTTCAATGCGCTCCTTGACCTCTGCCAAAGGCAAAAACCTCAGGTCCCTCTCCGCAGAGGACAAGCAATAGCTGCACTGATAGGGACATCCTCTGGACGCTTCCATATAAGCCAGCTTCCCCCTTAAATCCTCCCCTTCTTCATAGGGATAGGGCACCTCTTCCATGGGCATCTTCTCCCGAGGGGGATTCACAAAGATGGTGTCCCCCTCTCTAAAGGTCAGCCCTGCTACCTCATGTAGGTTTTTTCCATGCAAAAGAGAACCGATGAGCTCTTCATAGGTCTTTTCCCCTTCTCCTCGGATGATGTACTCTCCATCCAGGATCTGTAGGTGGTGTAGACTGTCATAAGAGACTTCCGGTCCTCCATAAAGTATGGGTAAGTTTGGTCGTACTTTCTTCAGCAGGCAAGAAAGCTCTTGCACCAGCTGAAAATTCCATAGATACACTGAAAAAGCCACCAGATCAGGCTCTGCCAAGAGAATACCCTCTAAAATCTGATCCCGCTCTTCATTGATGGAAACTTCATAAAGAGAAGTCTCCACAGGAAGATGCGCCGTGGCTTTTTTCAAATACCTCAAACTGATATTGGTATGTATAAACTTTGCATTGATGGCTGTGAGTAATATGTTCATCCTTCGTTCCTTTTAGAGATTTTCATAATAGGTTTCATAGTAGTCCAGCAGAAGACCTGCGGTGGTATTTTGTGCCACTTCCAGCATTTTCTTGGATAAAGCCTCATACATTTCCTCTCGATCCTCCAAGGCTTTATATTTCTCTGCATAAAAGTTTGCCACTACGGCATTTTCACGGATGTAATCATCCAAGGTTTCGAACTGAAGAATCCCATGGTCCACAGAATAATCAATCTCTGCAAAAATCTTTTTCTTGATCCAGGTTTCATAGGACTTATGACTGTCCAAAAGCTTGTTGGTCACATGCTGAGGCACCGTCATATCCTGGGACAAATGACAAAACACCCCTAGATAGAACACCGAACGTTGAATGTTTCCTTTGTCTAAATAAAACAAGGAACGGTCTCTATAACGCCTGGCTTCCGTGAGCCCATCAGAAAATCCGTAAAGCCCTTTCTTTTTTTCATTATGATAAAAATGATTGATGGACTTAAAGTCCTGGTCAGCCCAGGTGGCCCCCTCATTCAGGGCCTTGATGTAGGCTTTATAAAAATGCGCAGCTTTGATGTAGCCTTCATTTTCAAGAATCACCACCGCCTGGATGTTGATAAAGCGATGCACCATACAAGGGGTTTTAAAAGCCATCTTTTTAAAAGGATTGGCCGCCAACATCATACCTGTCAGAACCTTCCCATAGGTGTTTTCAAATCTTCTTTTTTTCTTTTCTTCAAATGTTCCTTCCATATAGCTCTACTCCTAACTTTTCTCCTGCACTCAATACATCGTCATGGAAAAAAATAATACCTTTGTTGATAATGATTTTCAATTGTCTTTCTTCCATTATAAGATATTTTCCTTTGAATTACAAAAAATCTAGGAGAAGCGCATGAAAAAA
>DOKV01000042.1 GCA_003510765.1 Clostridiaceae bacterium
CGTGAGAATGAAGACTTAAAAAGAGAGTATGAAAAGTATCGACGAGAGTTTGGCAATTTTAAAATGCGCGTCTTGAGTTTCTTTGAAAATCAAGTGGATACTTTTAGAGGAAACGCTGAAGAAATTGAGAGAGGTACTTTAGGTGTAGCCTCTTTGAAAGTGGCGGGTTTAAGGGAAGATGAACCATTCTTAGAGGGGCATCATGAAGCCTTAACGGAAGAAACCAAAGGATAATAGCGGGCGGAGAAAAGAGACTTATAGAGGTCTCTTTTCTTGTGGAATGAAGTTAGCTGTGATAAGATATCCTTTGAAAGGATGAGGACATGGAAGAGTTGCTTTTAAAAAAGGAAGGAATAGAGTTTAAAAGTAGTTTGAAAGGCACTTTTGAAGCATTGCCAAAAGATGCCCTTTTTGTGGTGGATTCAGTGGTGCTCACAAAGTGGCCAGAACTCATGTCTTCTATTTGCCAGAGGCCTTATATGGTCATGGAGGCTCGGGAAGACCTCAAAACTTTAGCCATGGTGGAGAAGGTCTACGAATTCTTATTTCAGCATCATGAAACAGGTCCTGTGGTGGCTGTGGGGGGCGGAATCCTTGGAGATGTGGTAGGATTTGCCGCCGCGACCTTTAAGAGAGGGATCCCCTTCATTCTAGTGCCCACAACCCTCTTAGCCATGTGTGATAGCACCTTGGGCGGTAAGGTGGGGGTGAACTATAAAGGGGTAAAAAACTATGTTGGTACTTTTTATAAGCCTCAAAAGAGTATTCTTTGCCAGACCTTTTTAAAGACATTGCCAGCAAAGCAGTTAAGAAGCGGTCTTGGAGAACTCTTAAAGTATGGACTGCTAAAAAAAGATGATCTACTGGAGGGGCTATTTCATGAAAAAAGCCTTGTAGAGATGGACTTTGCACCTTATATTCTCAAGGGACTGCAGCTTAAGGCATCCGTTGTCCAGGAAGACTTTAGAGACCTTTATAAAAGAAACATGCTGAATTTTGGTCATAATGTTGGTCATGCACTAGAGGGTGCTTTTCCCATGGTTTATGCCCATGGAGAAGCAGTAGCCCTGGGGCTCTACTATGAGCTGCTACTAAGTGAGTGGACATTTGGACTAGAGAAAGACCTTCGGGAGAAACTGGTGAAGCTTCTTCATAAATTTGACTTTCCAACGACCATCCCCCTAGGTCAAGAAGAAGTGATTTTAGGCTATATTAGAAAAGATAAAAAGAATGATGAAAAGCTCCGGTTCACCTTGCTTCGAGCATGGGGTGTGCCGGAAATTAAAATAGAGGTACAAGAAGAGGAGCTTAGAAAAGCGCTGTCTTGGGTAATGGAGTAAATCATGAAACAAAAGACCACAGACCTTTCCTTGGGAAAGGTGAAAATAAAAATTGGACATAAAACCTTGGGGGAAGACCCTGTGATTTTTGCAGGCCCCTGTGCCGTGGAGGATTATGAGACCATGCGCCATATTGCCAAAGAGCTAAAAGCTTTAGGAGTAGATGTTCTTCGAGGAGGCGCCTTTAAACCTAGAACTTCGCCTTATGCCTTTCAAGGGTTGAAGGACGAAGGGTTGGCCATTTTAAAAGCCTTAAAAGAGGAATTTCAAATGGTGATTTCCACGGAAATTTTGGATGTGAGGGATTTGGATAAAACCCATGAGGTGGTGGACATCATCCAAATTGGCTCGAGGAATATGTATAACTATGTGCTTCTTCAAGAAGCTGCGAAGTTAGGGAAGCCCATCATTTTAAAACGGGGCTTCAGTGCCACCGTGGAAGAGTGGTTAAGTGCTGCAGAATACATTTTGGCAGAAGGTCACGAAGAAGTGATACTTTGTGAGCGTGGCATTAGAACCTTTGAGACCACCACACGAAATACGCTGGATTTGAATTCCGTGGCGTACTTAAAAGAAATGAGTCGACTTCCTGTGATGGTAGACCCAAGTCATGGCACAGGGAAGAGAAGCCTTGTGAAAGCCATGGCTTTGGCTGGGATCATGGCAGGGGCCGATGGATTACTCATTGAAACCCACGTGGCACCAGAAAAGGCTGTTTCAGATGCCATTCAAACCATTTCTATGGATACACTGGCAGACATCCTAGAGACTACATCAACCATTTGGAGGCTAAGATGATCTACATTATTATAATTGTTGGACTGATTCTAGACTATGGCACGAAGCTTTGGGCTCTAGATCGCCTAAAGGGGCAGGCAGATATTACCATCATCGAAGGCTTTTTTGATCTGTCATATTTGGAAAATAGAGGTGCTGCTTTTGGCATCTTCCAAGGTCAGGTATACTTCCTTGCGGTGGTTACCAGCATCATCATGGCAGTACTGTTCATCGCATACTTAAAAGCTAAGAAGAGAACGATGCTTCTCACGGTGAGTACAGGGATGATTTTAACCGGTGCTGTGGGCAACCTTATTGATCGGTTAACCTATGGATTTGTGGTGGATTTCATTTCTTGGCATTGGAAAGACACCTACTATTTCCCCACCTTTAATGTGGCGGACATTTTCATTACCCTAGGTACGGGTCTTCTCATTCTATATATACTAAAGGAAGTGGATTGATATGGAATCCTATGAATATTTTGTGGAAAATGAGGATGCGGGCAAAAGACTAGATGTGTATCTTCGTGAACGATTACCAGATTTGTCCAGGTCTTATCTCCAAAAGCTCATGGAGGAAGAAGCCATTTTGGTGGAGGGAAAACAAAGAAAAGCTTCCTATAAAGTGAAGGAAGATGACCGAATTATACTAGAACTACCAGAGCTCACAGAGCTCCAAGTACTGCCAAAGGATTTACCCCTGAAGATTCTCTATGAGGATGAGGATTTGGTGGTGGTGAACAAAGAAAAAGGTATGGTGGTTCATCCAGCAAAAGGAAACACTGAAAACACCTTGGTCAATGGTCTTCTCTTCCATGTGAAGGATCTTTCAGGCATCAATGGTGTTTTGAGGCCAGGGATTGTTCATCGCATTGACAAAGATACTACAGGGATTTTGGTGGTGGCGAAAAATGATGAAGCCCATAGCTATTTATCCTGTCAATTGAAGGATCATAGCATGCTTCGTGAGTATTATGCGTTGGTACACGGAAGGATCAAGGTGGAGCAAGGAGTCATTGATGCACCCCTAGGACGCTCCAAGAAAGATCGCCTAAAAATGGCCATAGACCTCCAAGGAAAACGAGCGGTGACCCATTATCAAGTGATTCGAAGATACGAAGGATATACCCTCATTAGAGCACGATTAGAAACTGGTAGAACCCATCAGATTCGTGTGCATATGGCCTCCATCCATCATCCTTTGGTGGGAGATTTTGTGTATGGGCACAAAAAGGAAGCCCAAAAAGGACAGCTGCTTCATGCGGCCACCTTGGGTTTTGAAACACCAAGCAAAGGGTTTCTCCATTTCCATACCCCTGTCCATGAAGAGTTCCGGCAGTTTTTATACAAACTCCATCGAATGGAGAAAAGTAAATTAAAAAATATAAACAAATTATAAATAAAGTTAACAATTAATGTACACATCCTAGCTTATTGCTGGGATGTTTTCGTATAATAGAGAGATGAAGATCAGCCCCTAGGGGTATGAGACTAGATGAAAAAGGTGGTGACAATGTCTTTGGAACAAGATTCCAAGACAGATCCATGGAATTTAAAGCAGCACTCTTAGATGAAAAAGCCATAGAACGTGCCTTGGTACGTATTGCCCATGAAATTGTTGAAAAGAATAAAGGGGTAGAAGATTTGGTTTTGGTGGGCATTAAAAGAAGAGGAGTTCCTCTGGCCAACCGAATCATGGATAATATCCGACGTTTTGAAGAAATTCAGGTCCCTGTAGCTAGTGTAGATATTACCCTCTATCGAGATGACCTAGAAGAAGATTATGAAACACCCAAGGTGAAAGATGAGCCCTTAAGTGTTTCTATTAAAGACAAGCGCATCATCTTGGTGGATGATGTCCTTTTTACAGGAAGAACAGTTCGAGCCGCTTTGGATGCCATCACCAAAAATGGTCGTCCCAAAAGTATTCAATTGGCTGTGCTCATAGATCGAGGACATCGTGAATTACCCATTCGTGCAGATTATGTGGGGAAAAATGTGCCCACTTCTAGAAATGAGTTGGTGAAGGTGATGCTAGAAGAAATTGACGGGAAAAATGGTGTGGAGATTTATACGAAGGAGGGCGTGTCATGAAGATTGCATCTTGGAATGTCAATGGATTACGTGCCATCATGAAAAAGGGATTCAAGGAAAGTGTAGAGGCATTAGATGCAGACCTTCTTTTCATCCAAGAAACCAAAATGCAAGAATTCCAGCTGGTAGAAGAAATTCATCTAAAGGAGCTGGGGTATACATTGACCATGCACTCTGGGGTGCGCAAAGGATACTCTTCTGTAGCGGTGTACACAAGAATCCCAGTGGATGAAGTCATCAAAGGGTCAGGAATCGAGGACTATGACGTGGAAGGGCGTGTCCTTCAAGTGAATATTGGAGACTATGCGCTGTTTGGGATTTATTTCCCCAATGGTGGCCAAGGGGAAGAAAGACTGGCTTATAAAATGCGTTTTTATGAAGATTTATTAAAGAAATTTGTGGATCTGAAAGAAGCGGGGAAAAAAGTCATCATCACAGGGGATTTCAATGTAGCCCATGAAGAAATCGATTTGGCCAACCCTGAGAGCAATGAGAAGACTTCAGGATTTTTGCCCATGGAACGCCAATGGTTTTCTAAGCTCTTAAGTCATGGGTTCGTAGACATTTATCGAGATAGAAATCCGGAAAAAGTCATCTATACCTGGTGGGACCAAAGGTTCCGTGCAAGAGACCGCAATGCTGGATGGAGAATTGACTACTTTGTCATTTCTGAGGAAGTGGTCAAAGAGGTGGAAGATGCAACCATCTATAATGAACTCATGGGATCGGATCATTGTCCGTTATCCTTGACCTTAAGAGGAGAAAACTAATGGAGTATAGACTCATTGCCACATGTGCCTTTGGCATCGAAAAGCTACTATCCAATGAATTAAAAGCCCTGGGATATGACGATTTGTTCGTTGAAAATGGAAAAGTGGAGTTCACTGGAGATGAGATGGACATCGCCATCTGTAACATTCATCTTCGTACCGCAGAAAGAGTCCTCATAAAGCTGGCGGAATTTAAAGCAGAGACCTTTGAAGAACTCTTTCAAGGGACCAAAGCAGTGGATTTTGGTGCGCTCATTCCCATCAGTGGCAAGATGCACGTCACTGGAAAATCTGTAAAAAGCAAACTCTTTAGTGTGCCGGACTGCCAAAGTATTGTGAAGAAAGCGGTCATTGAATCCATGAAGAAGACCTATGATCGGGAACAGTTTGCTGAAACTGGTGCGGTCTATAAAATTGAGATTGGCCTGTTAAAAGATTTGGCCACCTTAACCTTAGATACCTCAGGGGAAGGTCTACACCGCAGAGGCTATAGAGAACACTCTGGTAAAGCTCCTTTAAAGGAAACCTTAGCCGCTGCCTTGGTGATCTTATCGGGCTATGATGGCACCAGACCTCTGGTAGATCCATTTTGTGGATCTGGGACCATTCTCATTGAAGCAGCGATGATTGCGAAGAATCAAGCCCCTAATATAGAACGTAAATTTGTCTGTGAGACTTGGCCAGGCTTTCCCAAGGATGTCTTTGAACAAGTACGCGAAGGGGCTAGAAGTCAGATTAAAGACCTTAAGCAAAGCATCACAGGGTATGACCTGGACACCTATGTACTGTCCACAGCAAAGATGAATGCCAAAAAAGCCGGGGTATTTCAGCATATCTACTTCCTTCCTTCGGATTATCATAAACTCCGATTCACAGAGAAAAATCTTACCATCATCACCAATCCGCCTTACGGAGAAAGACTTGGAGAGGTGGAAACCGTGCACGGGCTCATGGAAAAAATGGGGCGTGATAAGGCCATTCATGAAGATTATGACATGTATGTTCTTTCGGCTTTGGAAGGGTTTGAAAAGGCCTTTGGTAAAAAAGCCCATAAGAATCGAAAGCTTTATAATGGACGCATCATGACCTATTTATATCAGTATTTTGCAGAGCAGAAGAAAGAGGGGTAGGTCAATGAATAGAATTGTGGTGATTTTTAATGGTGGCACCATCTCCATGAAAGTAGATCCTAAAATCAAAGCAGCGGTGCCTTCTTTGACAGGAGAAGAGATCATGCACATGGTTACAGGTATTGAGAAGCATGCAGAGGTGATCTCCTATAATTTCAGCTCTTTTCCCAGTCCTCATATGACCTTGGAAAAAATGATGGAGCTTCGCGCGTTCACCCTGAAAGTGCTCAAAGAAGATGCGCCGGATGGGGTGGTCATTACCCACGGAACAGACACCTTAGAGGAAACGGCATTTTTATTTGATTTGACCATGGATACAGAGGTGCCCATTGTGTTCACCGGAGCCATGCGTTCGGGTTCAGAGTTAGGCTATGATGGTCCAGCAAACCTCGCATCAGCCATTGTCACTGCGTCAGCCAAGGAATCAAGAGGCAGAGGAATACTTGTTTGTTTAAATGGAGAACTCAACGCAGCCCAAGAGGTGACCAAGACCAATTCCTTGTCCTTAAATGCATTTCGGACTCCTTCCTTTGGCCCTTTGGGCATGGTAGACAACAACAAGGTTATCTACTACCGCAGCAATGATGTGCGTCAAGTTCATGATGTGGATCAGCTGGAGACAAAGGTTGCACTGGTCAAAACCGTGGCGGGTATGGACTCTTCCTATCTTCACTTTTTGGTGGAACAAGGGGTTAAGGGAATCGTCATAGAAGCTTTTGGTAGAGGCAATGTGCCACCTCAGATGGTGGAGGGCGTTAAAGAAGCTTTGGCCAAGGGCATTCATGTGGTCATCGTGTCCAGATGTTATGAAGGACGAGTCTTTGGGAGTTATGGTTATGAAGGTGGTGGAAAACACCTGAGAAACTTAGGGGTTATTTTTGGGGATACACTCCCAGGACAAAAAGCCAGAATCAAACTCATGGTGGCACTATCCATTTACGAAGATCCCAAGGATGTGAGAGAATGGTTTGAAAAGGATCTCTATTTAGAAGAAGTAGACACCATATCTTAAAATGGAAATGCACATGGAGGTGTAGGAATGGTTAAAAGCATGACAGGGTTTGGCAGAGCTTTGGTGGAAGATGATAAACGAAGCTTTCTCGTGGAAATACGGGGGGTGAATCATCGGTATTTGGATTTGAACATCCGTATGCCCAAGAGTTTGATGCCTTTGGAAGACAGGATTCGAAAAGTCATTGCCAAGAAAATGCAGCGGGGAAAGATGGATGTCTTTGTCACCTATAAGAATATAGCCAAAGAAGAGGTGGAGGTCTTAGCCAACGAAACCTTAGCCAAAGGTTATGTGGAGGCCTTAAGAGGGTTGAAGAAGGGTTTTTCACTAGAAGGAGAAGTATCCATCTCTCTTCTTGCAAAGTTTCCAGATGTGCTCTATGTGGAAGAGAAGGAAGAACGTTTAGAAGAGCTTTGGACACTTTTAGTGCAAGCTGTGGAGGGTGCATCCAGTCAAATGCTGGCCATGAAGACAGCAGAAGGGGCAGCCCTAAAGGAGGATCTATTAAGGAAAAAAGAGGAAATTTTATCCTTGGTGGAGCAGGTGAAAGAAAAAGACAAATTTGTGATTCCTCTTTACAAAGCCAGGCTGGAGAAGAGAATTACAGAGCTTTTAGATAAAATTCCAGTGGATGAGCAGCGATTGGCCTTGGAAATTGCCATGTATACGGATAAAGCCAGTATTGATGAAGAGATTACCCGTCTAACTTCCCACATGGAGCAGTTAGAGAAGTTCTTAGAAGAAGAAGAACCTGTGGGTAGAAAACTGGATTTTCTTGCCCAAGAAATGAATCGTGAGGCCAATACCATGGCTTCTAAATCTGTGGACCTGGACATCACAAACTTGGTGTTGTCCATAAAGAATGAAGTGGAAAAAATACGAGAGCAAATGCAAAACATTGAATAGGGGTGAGTATATGAATATTCGTTTAGTGAATATCGGTTTTGGTAATATTGTTTCGGCCAATAAAATTGTAGCCATCGTTTCTCCGGAATCTGCACCCATCAAGAGAATCATCCAAGAAGCTAGAGAACGTGGGATGCTCATTGATGCAACCTATGGCCGAAGAACACGGGCAGTGGTGGTGACAGATTCAGATCATATCATCTTATCAGCAGTGCAACCAGAAACCGTAGCACATAGGTTAGAAGCAAAAGAAGAAGAAATGGACGAGGTAGGAATTGATGAATAGAGGACTGCTCCTGGTGATATCAGGCCCCTCGGGTGCAGGGAAAGGCACCGTATGTGATGCTTATAAGAACAAATGTGGACAACGGGTTTGGAATTCTGTGTCCATGACCACAAGAGCGCCTAGGGCGGGAGAGGTGGAAGGAGAAAGTTACTTCTTTGTCACAAAAGAAGAGTTTTTAGAAAAGATAGAACGAGACGAGTTTTTGGAGTATGCGGAGGTGTATGGCAACTATTATGGGACACCTCGTCTGGAAGTGGAAAAAAAGCTCGAAGAGGGGTTTGATGTGATTTTGGAAATTGACATCCAAGGCGCATTGAATGTTCAAGAAAATACCACCGAAGGGATTTTTATTTTTATCTTACCCCCTTCCATGAATGAACTAAAAAACAGAATCATTGGCCGAGGCAGTGAAACCCCAGAGTCTTTATTGACCAGGTTTAAATCCGCCTATAATGAAATCAACTATGTATCCAAGTACAACTATGCCATCACCAACCATACGGTGGATCAGGCATTCCAAGATCTCCTGTGCATCGT
>DOKV01000188.1 GCA_003510765.1 Clostridiaceae bacterium
CAGAGTTTCAGCAAGAAGCCAAGAAACTGGATCAAGAATTAAAAGACATGCTAGGCCTAACGCTCTCTTCAAGAATGGTGCACCTGTACCAGGTGGAGGGGCTTTCTGAAGAGGAGATGGCCCAGCTCACCCCATTGGTTTTTAGTGACCCATCTTTGGATGTGGTGCATGAGAAGCCTTTTTCTTTTTTAGCACAGCCCCATTTTATCCTGGAGCTCTTGCCAGGGCAATTTGATCAACGTGCAGAGGCCGTAAAGGAGTGTGCAGAACTCATCTTAAATCGGCGTAACATAGCCGTTCGATATAAAACGGTGTATGTCTTTGACGGTGTGGATACGAAGACTTTAGATAAGCTTTGCACTTACTTATTAAATCCCGTGGAAAAAAGGCGTGGGGAAATGGAATCCTCCTTTGAACCTTCCGTAGAATGGACCCAAGAAGAGACCGTCCTCCAAGGCTTTGTAGAGGCATCCCAGAGTGCTTTGGAGAACTTTCTAAAAGAGTATCATTTGGCCATGTCTCTTTCAGATCTCACCATGATTCAAGGGTGCTTTAAAGAGGAAGGACGGGAGCCAAACCTCACAGAAGTGAAGGTACTGGATACCTATTGGTCTGATCATTGCCGTCATACCACCTTCATGACCACCCTGGAAGAGGTGGATCTAGAAGAAGCAGATCCCTCTGTGCAAAAAGCCTATGGGCTCTATGAAGCCCTTCGTCATGAACTGGGCTGGGAGAACAAACCTAGAACGCTTATGGATCTAGCCACCATTGGGGCCAAGGTGCTCAAAAAGCGGAGCGTCATCACAGATTTAGATGAATCCGATGAAATCAACGCCTGCAGCATCCAGCGCACCCTTCGTACCCAAGAGGGACCAAAAGAAGCACTGATCATGTTTAAAAATGAAACTCATAATCATCCCACAGAGATCGAACCCTTTGGCGGAGCGGCCACTTGTCTAGGAGGAGCCATCCGAGATCCCTTAAGTGGTCGAACCTATGTCTATCAAGGCATGCGTATCACAGGAGCTGGAAACCCCAACGCATCTTTAGCGGATACCCGCCCAGGAAAACTCCCACAAAAGACCATCACCCAAATGGCTACCAAAGGGTTTTCCTCCTATGGCAATCAAATTGGTCTCACCACAGGTTTTGTGGAAGAGATTTACCATCCTGGCTATGAAGCCAAGAGGATGGAGACCGGTGCAGTCATTGGGGCAAACCTGAAAGACCACGTGCATCGAGGCAAGCCCATGGAAGGAGACTTGATTGTTTTAATCGGTGGACGCACAGGACGTGATGGCATCGGTGGCGCCACAGGTTCTTCCAAAGAACAGACCAGTTCCAGTGTGAGGCTTTCAGGCAGTGAAGTGCAAAAGGGCAATGCCGTGGAAGAGCGAAAGCTCCAAAGATTTTTTCGACAAGAACGAGCCACAGCCCTCATCAAAAAAGCCAATGACTTTGGGGCAGGCGGCGTTTCAGTGGCCATCGGTGAACTGGCGGACTCCTTAGATATTCACCTAGATCAAGTCCCCAAGAAATACCAAGGGCTTTCTCCCATGGACATTGCCCTGTCCGAGTCACAAGAACGCATGGCCGTGGTCCTCTCCCCAAATTCTCTTGGGGACTTTTTATCCCTTGCAAAGGAAGAAAACCTAGAGGCCACCGTTGTAGCCACCGTGACGTCCACAGGCGCCCTTAGAATGTACTATGGGGAACGTCTGGTGGTGGATCTGAAAAGAGCTTTCTTAAACTTGAACGGTGCCACAGCCAGAGCTTCAGTAAAAGTAGCCCCGGGGAAACAAAAAGAACACGCATCACCTGTGACCACCTTACAAGAAGGGCTCCAGGCCATGGATAATCTAGCTTATGCCTCTCAAAAGGGACTTCTGGAGAACTTTGATACCACCATCGGCTCTGGCACCTTACTTTTACCCTATGGCGGTAAAAATCAGGAAACCAAAAGCCCTGGTATGGCTGCATTGATCCCCCTGAAAGATCTGACCACCTATGATGCTTCTTTGATGGCCTACGGTTTTGACCCAGAAAAAATGGAGCGTGACCCCTTTGTAGGCGCTCATGACGCCGTAGTGGAGAGCTTAGCCAAAATCCTAGCCATGGGTGGAGACTTACAAGGCATACGCCTCAGTTTCCAAGAATACTTTCGAAAACTAGGGGAGGACCCCTTCCAGTGGGGCAAACCATTCTCCGCTTTATTAGGTGCTTTGCAAGCACAAATGGACTTTCAAGTACCGGCCATTGGTGGCAAGGACTCCATGTCAGGATCTTTTGAGGACCTTCATGTGCCCAATACCCTCATCTCCTTCGCCGTGAACACAGAACACATGGAAAAGCTCTTGACCAACGACTTAAAAGGCGGAGTCACAACAATTATGAAGCTCACTACCCCCAGAATAGATAACTTGTATGATCAAGAAGCCTTCAAAAGAAATGCGGCCTTCTTGATGGCTCAAAGGGACAAAGGACATCTTTTATCTGTGGATACCTTAAAAAAAGGCATCCTGCCCACCTTGGTAAATATGGCCTTGGGCAATGATGTGGGTGTACATCTTCTCCTTCATGGGGAAAACTTACTAGGCTACGACCCAGGGAGCTTTCTACTGGAAGTCCCCACAGAAAAAGTGCCAGAGCTTCTACTAGAAGGGGCAGAGCTTTCTTTGCGAGTTCTTGGGAAAACCCGTGAAAGAGCCTTCTTCAGCACAGAACAAGAAGAGATTGCCTTGGCCCAGTTCCTTAGAAAAGTAAAAGCGCCCTTACAGAGCGTCTTTCCATCCTTTGAAGCCCAAGGAGCGGTGCTGGAGGACTTCACCAGTACAATCACCCCCAAGGCACCCAAGAGACTAGTGGACAAGCCAAAGGTCCTGATCCCGGTGTTTGTTGGTACCAACTGTGAGATGGACCTAGAAAGGGTCTTCCGAAAAGAAGGGGCAGAGGTGACCACCTTTGTGCTCACCAGCGTGGAAGAGACTTTGCAAGAGTCCATCAAAGATTTTTGTGCACGACTAAGGGAAAGTGACCTCCTGATGCTTGCTGGAGGGTTCAGCGCCCAAGACGAGCCTGAAGGCTCTGGAAAATACATCGCCAATTTTCTTCGGAACCCTCAGGTGAAAGAAGCCGTGGAAGATCTACTACGAAGAGACGGTCTTATTTTAGGCATATGTAATGGCTTCCAAGGCCTCATAAAATCTGGCCTGCTGCCCTATGGGGAGATTCTTCCCCCAAAGGACACCATGCCCGTATTAACTTACAACACCTCAGCCAAACACATGTCTCGTATGGTGCAAACCAAGGTGATTTCAAGAAATACCCCTTGGATGAGCAAAGCATCCTTAGGGGATGTACACCATGTGCCCATTTCCCATGGAGAAGGGCGACTGGTGGTCTCAGAATTCCTTTTTCAGGAGCTGAAGAAAAAGGGTCAAGTGATCACACAATATGTCAATGAAAAAGGGCAGCCCACCATGGAAGCTCCTTACAATCCCAATGGCTCCTACTACGCCATTGAAGGCCTCGCTTCACCTTGCGGAAAGATTTTTGGCAAAATGGGCCATTCCGAGCGCTGTGCAGAAGGCCTCTATCAAAACTATGCTGGACAATACTACTTAGACTTCTTTAAAGCAGGATTGGCCTACTTTAAAGACCAAAACAGGAGGGACTCATGAAAGTATTAATTTTATTTGGCAGCCCCAATGATCAAGACGTCATGAAAAAAGCCAAGGATGTCTTAGATGTTTTTTCTGTAGAGAGTGCATCCTATGCCATCTCTGCCCATCGTGCACCAGAGCTCTTAACAGAAGTTTTAGCCAAAAAGGAAAAAGAAGGCTATGAAGTTATTATTGCTGGAGCTGGCCTTGCGGCTCATCTTCCAGGAGTCGTGGCTTCCAAAACCATTCTGCCTGTCATCGGTGTGCCCTTAAAAGGCGCCCTGGAAGGCTTAGATGCCTTACTCTCCATCGTCCAGATGCCCAAGGAAATCCCCGTGGCCACCGTGGGCATCAACAATGCCGCCAACGCTGGGTACTTGGCAGTGTCTATTCTCTCTCTAAAATATCCTGCCCTTCAAGAAAAACTTGTCCAATACCGAAAGACTATGAAAGAAAAAATCAACGAAAATAACGCTATGGAGGTCCAGTATTCATGAAGATGCTCTATGAAGGAAAAGCCAAACAAATCTATTACACAGAAAATCCAGAGGAAGTCCTTGTATATTACAAAGATGATGCCACCGCCTTTAACGGGGAAAAGAAAGGCAGCATCAATGACAAAGGCATCATGAACAATAAAATCTCCTCTATGATCTACACTTATCTTGAGGAACATGGCATCCCCACCCATTTCATTGAACAATGCTCAGACCGCGAGCAGCGAGTGAAAAGAGTAGACATCATCCCCTTGGAAGTCATCGTGAGAAATGTGGCTGCAGGAAGCTTTTCCAAAAGGCTTGGTGTACCAGAAGGGACGGCCTTAAAAACCACCATCTACGAAATCTGTTATAAAAACGATGACTATGGAGACCCCCTCATCAATGATTCCCACGCGGTGGCTTTAGGTCTCTCCACCTACGCAGAGCTTCGAGACATTCAAGAGATGACCAAAAAAATCAATGTGCTTCTACAAAACTTTTTCAAAAATCTTGGATTGATCTTGGTGGATTTTAAGATTGAATTTGGTAAAGATGCCCATGGACATTTACTCTTGGCCGATGAAATCAGCCCTGACACCTGTAGGCTCTGGGACGAACAAACCCTAGAGAAAATGGACAAGGATCGTTTTAGAAGGAATTTAGACAACGTCAAAGGTGCTTATGAGGAAGTCATAAGTAGAATGAAAAGAGGATAAAACATGATAGAAATCTTGGACAAAATGAAAGAGGAGTGCGGCGTCTTTGGCATCACCATGAAAGAAGATACCGCCGCCTATGACGTGTACGATGGGCTCTATGCATTGCAACATCGTGGTCAAGAAAGCGCTGGCATTGCGGTACTTTCCCATGGAGATCTGAAACTTCGAAAGAGAATGGGTCTGGTGGCTCAAGCACTGGAGCCAGAGGATTTGGCTTACTTAACGGGGAGCATAGGCGTGGGCCACGTACGCTACTCCACCCAAGGGGATTCTAGTGTACTAAATGCCCAGCCCTTAACAGCCAAAAGTAAATTTGGTGCATTGGCCGTGGCTCACAATGGAACCTTGGTGAACACAGAGCTCATTCGAAGTCTTTTGGAGGATAGTGGGGTCGTATTCCAAACGGATACAGATTCTGAAGTCATCGTCAATCTCATTTCTAGAGGCATTCATAAGGGCCTTGAAAATGCCGTGCTTAGTGCCGTGCAAACGGTGAAAGGCAGCTTTGCCTTGGTCATTGCTTTTGAGGATAAACTCATCGGCATACGTGATGCCTATGGCATACGTCCTTTGATCTTAGGCAAAAGGGGAGAGGATTATATTTTGGCCTCTGAGAGCTGCGCCATTGATACTGTCCAAGGTGAAATTGTCCGAGATATTCGTCCTGGAGAAATGGTGGTCATTGAAAAAGGACAGGTGAAATCCTATATGTACTCCGAAAAAACCAAACAACAAACCTGTTCCTTTGAGTACATTTATTTTGCCCGACCAGACTCCATCATCGATGGCATCAGTGTACATGGTTTACGCATCAAAACAGGGGAACGGCTTTTTCAAGAAACACCCCTGGACGCAGATGTGGTCATTGGGGTCCCTGATTCAGGCTTGGCCGCGGCCATTGGCTATTCTAGAGCCTCTGGCATTCCCTTTGATGTGGGCTTTTCCAAAAACAAATACATTGGTCGAAGTTTTATCACCCCCAGTCAAGAGGCTCGGGTCAAGGCAGTCTTTTTAAAACTCAATGCCCAGAAAGATGTGGTGGCTGGGAAAAGGGTTCTCCTCATTGACGATTCCATTGTCCGGGGCACTACTTCCAAGTATTTGGTGGATCTCCTCTATAGAGCGGGGGCCAAAGAAGTACACTTTCTGGTGTCTTCGCCCATGGTGATGTTCCCCTGTTACTTTGGCATAGACACCCCTTATCGAGAAAACCTCATCGCTGCAAAAATGTCCAAAAAAGAAATCCAGGACTTCATTGGCAGCACTTCTTTACATTATCTTTCCACTGAAGGTCTCATAGAGGCTTTAGGGCATAGCAGCTTTTGCCTAGGCTGCTTTAGTGGGGTATACCCGCTTGGCGCACCCAATGAATTTTTGGAGGTACTTATATGATGGATTACAAATCTTCCGGGGTAAATATTGAAGAAGGCTACGCTTCTGTAGAAAAAATCAAAGATTATGCCAAGAGGACCTTAAGTCCTTTGGTACTAAATCATCTAGGCTCCTTTGCAGGTATGATGGAACTGCCAGAAGGGTACCAGAAACCTGTGCTC
This sequence comes from Clostridiaceae bacterium, assembly GCA_003510765.1. Taxonomy (GTDB): domain Bacteria; phylum Bacillota; class Clostridia; order Clostridiales; family Clostridiaceae; genus Proteiniclasticum. Next base: position 6,417 of record DOKV01000188.1, read on the forward strand.
ATCTCTGGCACCGATGGTGTGGGGACAAA
>DOKV01000031.1 GCA_003510765.1 Clostridiaceae bacterium
GAAGGAACAGCTTATCCCGTGGTCAATGGTATAGAGTATCCCATGGGCCTAATTGAAGAAGTAGGAGGTGCGTAACAATGTCCTTTAAAATTCAACATGGACAAATCATCCCTTCTTCACCAACGACACAAAAGACGCAGAAAGCACCTTCCAATGATTTCCAAAAGCTTTATTTAGAATCTCTACAAAAGCTCAAAGAACCTGTGAAGGTCTCAGCCCATGCCAAAGCACGAATGGACCAAAGGGAAATTTCCTTAAGTCCAGAAGATCTTGTAAAGATCAATGATGCCGTGGACTCTTTGGAGAAAAAAGGGGCCAGAGAAAGTTTACTGCTCTTTAAAGATGCAGCGTTCATTGCCAGCGTGCAAAATCGTACGATTATTACGGCCATGAAAGACGCAGAAATTGATACTGTTACAAACATTGACAGCTTGGTGAAGATCCGATAAGAAATCATGAATACATAATTGGCTGGACCTCTTGAGGAAGCCAAGAGCTTTGTGGACCGATTGAAGCAAAGCAAAAAAAGAAATAATAAGAACAATTCTTAGGAGGAATTAAACATGTTAAGATCACTATATTCAGGTGTAAGCGGTATGAGAAGCAACCAAATTAAAATGGACGTCATTGGGAACAATATTGCCAATGTAAATACCACAGGATTCAAGTCTGGCCGTGCCAGATTTCAAGATATGATGAGCCAGACCATGGCTTATGCACAAGCACCAACACCAGATAATCTTGGAGGAATCAATGCACAGCAAGTAGGACTGGGTGTTCGCGTGGGCGCCATTGATACCATCATGACCGCTGGTGGCCTTCAATCCACCAATAGAGACTTGGATTTTGCTGTAGAAGGAACAGGATTCTTTATTGTCTCACAAGATGCCAATGCAACGGTTCAGCTGTATACTAGAGATGGTGCTTTTTATAGAGATTATGAAGGAAACCTTGTGAATGCGTCAGGTTATCGTGTGCTTGGTCATATGGCAGATGAAGGAACGGGAGATTTCCTTGTACCTAATGATGCACCACCATTGCCATTGAGCATTCAAAACTCAAGAACCTTGGCCTCTGGCGATGTGGTAAGTTTAGAGACGTTCTCCATCGATGCTGGAGGAAATATCATCGGTGTCTATAGCGATGGTGAAACCTATAATATCGGTCGACTCATGCTAGCGAAGTTTGAGAACGCTGAAGGACTTGAAAAGATGGGCAACAGCAACTATAGAGCATCTAGAAACTCTGGTGAAGTACAAGAAGGCCTCGCCAATGCACAAGGTTTTGGGTTGGTCCGTTCTGGTGTTGTGGAAATGTCCAACGTGGATTTGGCCAATGAGTTTACAGATCTTATCATCACCTCAAGATCTTACCAAGCAAACTCAAGAACCATCACCACCTCAGATGAAATGATTCAGGAGCTACTGAACTTAAAGAGATAATGGATAGGGCTAAGGATCTTTAGGGTGTACCCTAAAGATTCTTGGCAACAATCCATCCATCCGATACAATAAGAGGAACTGAAAAACATTGCAGATAAAAGAGACACTCAGAATAAATGGAGAAGATTGTAGAGAAGGGATGTTTTGCCATGATTAAACTCACCACCTTAAGTGGAAATGAATTCTATCTCAATACAGAGTTGGTGTATAAAGTGGAGGCTCTGGCAGATACCGTCATCACCTTGGTGGATGGCAAGACCCTTCGTGTTACAGAGTCACCGGAGGTCATCATTGAACGCATTGTTCAGTATAAGAGAAAAATTTATGTAGGAAACCTGGAGGTTTAAAGAGAAAATGAAAAAAAGTTATAGTGCACTGATAGGTATGGCCTCAGGGTTTGGCCTACTAATCATCTCCATTGTCACCAGTGGTGACCTCTCAAGTTTCATCAGTTTTTCATCCTTAGCAGTAACCCTTGGTGGATCCTTTGCAGCGCTAGTGATCAGTTTTCCATCTAAGGACCTGATGAAAGTACCAAAGATTTTAAAGCTTCTCATCAATAAGCCTGAGCAAGACCGTGTGAAGCTCATCAGCCTCTTTTCAGATATGGCTCGTAAAGCCAGACGTGATGGCCTGTTGGCTTTGGAAGATGATTTGGCCAACATGGAAGACGAGTTTATGGTTTCAGGCCTTCAAATGGTGGTGGATGGGATTGATCCAGATGTCATCCGTGAAATCCTAACCCTTCGCATGGAAACCACTGAAAGAAGACATCGCATGGGACAAAACATCTTCAGCAAGTGGGGAGAACTGGCACCAGCTTTTGGTATGCTTGGGACCCTCATTGGGCTTGTGGTGATGCTGGCCAATCTGGATGATGCAGCAAGTATCGGTTCAGGTATGGCTGTGGCGCTGATTACCACCTTCTATGGCTCCATGTTCGCAAACCTTCTTTTTATTCCCATAGCCTCGAATCTTTCGGCACAAACCAATGAAGAGATGGTGTCTAAGGAAATGGCCATAGAAGGGATTTTAGAAATTCAGGCAGGAACCAACCCGAGAATATTAGAAGAAAAGCTCATGACCTACCTCTCTCCTGAGGAAATTAAAATCTTAAGTGAAGAGCGTGCAGTTTCTCAAGAGGCGATGAGCTATGAGTAGAGAGAGAAGACCGAAGAAGACAGAGGAACAAGGAAGCGCTGGAGCTCCAGCTTGGATGGCCACTTTCTCAGATATGATGACCCTCCTTTTAACCTTCTTTATTCTTCTATATTCCATTTCTAGCTTAGATGCGGTGAAGTTTAAAGAAATCAGTCAATCCCTTCAATCGGTACTTTCTGGACAAACCAGCAATACCATCATTGAAGAACAAGGACCCAATGATGAACTGCCTTTAGACAACCCCACCTATGATCGTGAAGAGGATGATTTGGACCCCCAAGTGACAGACTCTACCTTAGAGATATACAACCAGGTGAAAGAGTATGTGGCAACTGAAGGGCTTGAAGCAGAAGTCACCGTGAGCTTAAATAAGAGTGGCATCTTTGTAAACATTAGAGAAGCCATTTTGTTTGAGCCTGGGGAGGCTGTCATTAAAGATGGGGGAAGAGATCTTCTTGGAAACTTAGAGGGGCTATTTCTGCAGTTTGAGAATGAGATTGTGGTGGAAGGTCACACAGATAACGTCCCCCAATTTTCCGTGAGATACCCAACTAACTGGGAGTTATCTTCTGGAAGAGCCTTGGCGGTGGTGAGGTATCTGTCGGAAGAAAAGAGCATTCCAGGCACAAGGCTTTCGGCAGTGGGGTATAGTCAGTATCGCCCCATTGCACCCAATGATACGGATGCAAATCGAGCATTAAATAGACGTGTGAACCTCTTGATTATCATGGAGGACAGTGAGGAGTAAATATGGCACAAATAGAACAACAAACCAAAGAAAAGAAAAAACCCAATGTGTTGGTGATCATCATTGTGGCCATGAGTATCATTATTGTCATAGGATCTGTGGCATTGGTATTCATTGCCACGGACATCAAGATTTCAGATCTTATGGCCAGGTTCCAGAAGCATGAAGAGTATGTGATGCCCATGGATAGTTATGTGGTGAATCTAAATACAGAAGGCACGAGAAATACCTACCTCAAAGCCAATGTATCCCTACTTTACATCGATGAAGAGCATACGAAGCTTCTCACGGCAAAAACGGATCAAATTCGTGATGTGATCATCAAAGATCTCATGGAATATAGTCCGGATGAACTCTTGGCACAAGGTGGGCTAACTGGGGCGAAGCTAAAGCTTCGAAACAGTGTCAACGCAGCGCTGGGCATGGATGTAGTCCAAGAAGTCTATTTCACAGAGTTCTTGGTGCAGTAAAAAGGAGATCCTATGGATTGGGAATTAATTGGGTCGCTGATACAGACCTTTATCGCCTTGATCGCAGTGCTGATTCTTGCTTATGTGGTGCTGAGATTCACCAAAAGAATCTCTGTAGGTCAAAGTAGATATATTGAAATTATAGAAAAAGTGCCCATGCATAACCAAACCTTTTTGGCGGTGGTGCGTGTGGGGAAAGAGTACTTCTTGGCCAGTGTCACTTCCTCTGAGGTGAAAATCTTAAAAGAAGTGTCCAAAGAAGATATGGAGACGCTACTTGTAGCACGCAGCAAGATGTTGGAGGAGAATCCCTTGATGAGTTATTGGAAGAAGAGGAAAAATCGTGAAGAATAAGAAGTGGATACTGATGGTCCTGTTTCTAGGCATCTTTCTTCTGGCGAAAGGTCAGGAACGAGTCTTGGCACTGGACCTATCTGATTTAGGCATCAATTTTAATAATCCTGATCGAGGCCCCCAGGCCACGGTGGATACCGTAAGAGTCTTTGTGCTCTTAACCATCTTAACCCTGGTGCCGGCCTTCATCATCCTCACCACCAGTTTCACCAGGGTGGTGGTGGTTCTTTCTTTCTTAAGAAATGCCATGGGTTCTCCGCAAACGCCCCCCAACCAAGTGCTCATGGGGCTGGCTCTTTTCATCACCATGTTTGTAATGACCCCGGTCTATAATGACATTATGGACCAAGCAGTGAATCCCTTCTTGGCAGAAGAAATTACCCAAGCAGAAGCTTTAGAAATCGGCGCAGAGCCCTTAAAAGCCTTTATGCTAAGGCAAACCAGAGAGAAAGACTTGGCCCTTTTTATGAGAGCGGGGAACTTGGAAAATGTGGAAAATCCCATGGACCTAGGTCTTACGGTAATCATTCCTGCCTTCACCATCAGTGAGCTGAGGCTTGCTTTTAGTATTGGGTTTATCCTCTTTTTACCATTCCTTGTGATGGATATTGTGGTCTCGAGTATTCTCATGTCCATGGGGATGTTCATGCTCCCGCCGGCCATGATTTCTCTACCCTTTAAACTACTTCTCTTTGTCTTGGTGGACGGATGGTACCTGGTGGTAGAATCTCTTCTCCGAGGCTTTCGTTAGGAGGTGTACTCATGAATCAAACCATGGCACTGGATCTTATGCGTAGTGCATTTCTCACCACCATAAGAGCATCGGCGCCCATCTTAATCATCGCCATGGTGGTGGGTCTTCTGATTTCCATCTTACAAGCCACCACCCAGGTCCAAGAGCAAACCTTGACCTTTGTACCAAAGATGATTGCGGTGCTCTTTAGCTTCATCTTACTGGGTGCCTTTATGATGAATACCATGATTGCCTTTTTGCAGCAAGGCTTTGATGTGATCAATCGGCTGTGAGGTTGAGGATGTTTAATCTAGAAGTACAAGGCTTTATTTTCATCATGGCCAGAATCACCTCGTTTATCACGGTGGTGCCAGGCTTCTCTCACCGAAGTATGCCAAACACCGTCAAGGTGTTTTTGTCTCTCATTCTGAGCCTTTTGGTCTATCTCAATACCCCTGAAATGGTCCTCTACGAGGAAATCATTCTATTTGCCTTAGGTGTTGCAAGAGAAATCATCATCGGTCTCTCCATGGGATACATGGCAAAGCTGATCTTTACAGCAGTGGAGATGGCTGGGCAGTTTGTGGATTTCCAGGTGGGCTATTCCATGGGGGCAGTATTTGATCCCATGACAGGGACCACCTCCTCCTATTATGGAAGTCTATTTTACTGGATGAGTATCATGGTGTTTTTTATGATGAACATGCATCATCTGTTGCTCACGTCTTTAATGGACTCCTTTAGCTTAGTGAGCCCTGGTCAAGTAGGACTTCAAGGCATCAATTTACAAGGGGTTTTGTACTTGTTCTCCCATGCCTTTAAAATTGCCTTTAGCATCGCCTCCCCTATGCTGGTGGTGCTTCTCACAGCGGATATTATCATGGGCCTTGTTTCCAGGTCCGTGCCTCAAATCAATGTGTTCATGTTAGGGATGCCTTTAAAATCTCTTCTGGGCATGGTGATTTTCCTTCTTTTGGCCTCTTCTCTCTTGACACAGACAGGGAAGACCTTGGCTTTGATGCTTGAGTATATTCAAAAAGCTTTGTTGATGTTCCGGTGAATAAAAGGGGGGATCTAGGTGGAGCAAGATAAGCACTCGAAAACCGAGGAAGCCACCCCTAAACGGCTCCGGGACAGTCGAAAGAAAGGACAGGTCAGTAAAAGTGGAGATCTAAACTCCTCCGTGTCCTTTCTTCTTTTCTCGGTTCTCCTTGGAGCGTTAGGAAGTTATTTGTTAAGAAATGGGCGCGCTTTTATGCAGTTTGCCTTATCTTCTGGAGTCCGGACAGAAATAACACCAGCCAATGCTGGCACTTATCTCACAGAGCTCATGATGCAGATTTTGCTGATTTTTTTGCCCTTTGGCCTTTTGGCTGTGTTCATCGGAATTCTCACCAATGTGGTTCAAGTGGGCTTTCTCTTTACCTTTGAGCCTTTAAAACCAGACTTTAAGAGGCTCAATCCCATTCAAGGGTTTAAAAACATCTTTTCAAAAAAAGCCATCTTTACCTTGTTTAAGAGTTTGATGAAGCTTCTCATTGTCATCTATTTAGGGTATCAAGGGTTCCAAAAGTTTTTAACCCCCATTATGAATCTTGGGGGCGTTGGCGTGGAGCACCTCTTTGATTTTTTTATTGGTGTTGTACGAAGCATCAGCATCAATGTGGCAGCGCTCATGATCATTCTTGGGATCATTGATTTTGTCTTTGAAAAAAGGACTTATAAGAAAAATCTTATGATGACCAAACATGAAATCAAAGAAGAGTATAAGCAGATGGAAGGGGACCCTAAGATCAAAGCTAAGCGTCAGCAAAAGCAACGGGAAATGTCCATGGCACGTACCATGCAAAGTGTAGAAGCTTCCACGGTGCTCATTACAAATCCTACCCATATTGCCATCGCCCTTCGCTACGAGCAAGGCAAAGATGATGCCCCGGTGGTCATGGCCAAAGGGTTAGACTACAAAGCCATGAAAATGAAAGAGCGAGCCAAAGAACATAATGTACCCATTATTGAGAATAAACCCTTGGCAAGAGCCATGTATTATGAAGTAGAACCGGGTTCTTCCGTACCTGTAGAATTATACCAAGCCGTGGCCGAAGTCTTGGCGTTGGTCTTCACCATGAATCAAAAGAAACGAAAGTAGAATGTTAGGAGAAAAACTATGCCACAAGGATTTAGAGCATCCCTAGGAAATTTAAGTAAATATGCAGAAATCCTCGTTGCCTTTTTGGTGGTGGGTGTCATTGCCATCATCATTTTGCCTATGCCTGCGTTCATGCTGGATTTACTTTTGGCCGTGAATTTAACCATCTCCATGATGATTCTCATACTGACGCTGTTTACGAAAACTGTGCTAGAGTTTTCCATCTTCCCAAGTATGCTACTCATCATGACCATGTTTAGATTAGGATTAAACATCTCCTCCACCAGGCTCATCCTAAGTGAAGGAAACGCTGGGGAAGTCATCAACGCCTTCGCCACCTTCGTCACCGGGAACAACTATGTGGTGGGTGCTGTGATCTTCATCATCATCACCATTGTTCAGATGGTGGTGGTGACCAATGGTGCAGGAAGAGTTTCTGAAGTAGGGGCTAGGTTTACCTTGGATGCTATGCCTGGAAAACAGATGGCCGTGGATGCAGATCTTAATTCAGGGCTCATTGATGAAGAAACCGCAAAGAAAAGACGATCAGATCTTCAGCGGGAAGCAGACTTTTATGGTTCCATGGATGGTGCGTCAAAGTTTGTCAAAGGAGATGCCATAGCAGGTATCATCATTACCTTGATCAACCTTGCAGGAGGCATCATCATCTTCTCTCTTCAAGGGGGGATGACCATCATGGAGTCCATTGCCCATTTTGGTCGGTTGACCATCGGAGATGGTCTGGTGAGTCAGATTCCATCGCTACTCATTTCTGTGGCCTCTGGTATCATCGTCACCCGTTCAGGCAATGACAAGAGTTTTGGTACCACCTTTAAAGATGAACTCTTTTCCGCATGGAAAGTGCTTGCCATTGGCGGCGTAGTAATCTTTGCCATTGGTCTAGTACCAGCTTTTCCCACCATCCCCTTTGCCACTTTAGGCATTTTGGCAGGCTTTGGGGGATACTTGGCCTATGAGAATGATAAAGATGAAGTGGTGAAAGCCGCGGAAGCGGTGGAAAAAGCCAAGGTGTCTCAAATCAAAGAAGTGGATGAAACCATAAAGTCCTATCATGTGGAGCCCATTTCCATTGAAATAGGCTATGCATTGATTCCTTTGGTGGATGAAGGCTCAGATGTAAATCTTGTGAGTCACATCACCTCCATCCGTAAGCAGTGTGCCACGGAAATGGGGATTCTTGTGAACCCCATTCGCATTCGGGACAACTTGCAACTGGAACCCAATCAGTATCTCATCAAGATCAAGGGCAATGAAATCGCTAGAGGGGACATCTATGTGAACAAGTTCCTAGTCATAGACCCAGGCTCCTCCGATTTTGATCTTCAAGGTATTGAAACCACAGAGCCAGCCTTTGGCTTGGCGGCTTTATGGATTGATGAGAAAGACAAAGAACGGGCAGATCTTTCTGGATATACCATTGTGGAGCCGGTGACGGTGCTTGTGACCCATTTGAAAGAGCTCATTAGGAAGTATTCCCATGAACTACTGGGCCGTCAAGAGACCAAAGAACTCATTGATGATTTGGGCAAGAAATACAGCGTCATTGTGGAGGAACTTATTCCTTCGGTCATGACTTTGGGAGAAGTACAAAAGGTATTGCAGAATCTCTTGAAGGAAAATGTGCCCATCACAGATCTTGTGACCATATTAGAGACCTTGGCGGACAATGCCTTGTCCATGAAAGATACAGAAATCTTAACGGAACACGTTCGTCATGCCCTCCAAAGGACCATTGTGAAAGACTATCTAGACCATACGGGAGAGCTGAAAGTGCTCACCATTGATAGTCAATTGGAAGAGCTCATTGGCGCAAACATCCATAAATCCATGGGTGGATCCATTCCAGTACTTGAACCGGAGATGATCACAAGGATTTTCAACAACATCAAGCATGCCTATGATGAAGCCATGATGAAAGGATATCAAACAGTGCTTTTGGCTTCACCGAAGGTGAGGACAGCCCTAAAAAATCTTATTTCCATGACCTTTCCTCAGATGGTGGTATTGTCTCTAAATGAAGTACCCAATGATATACCCATAGAAGTAGTAGGGGTGGTGGAGTTTCGGTGATTATAAAAAAATATGTGGTTAATGATATGAAAGAAGCCTTGGTCAGGGCCAAATATGAACTGGGCAAAGAGGCCATCATTGTGAGCCAAAAAACTGTGAGACCTGGAAAATGGTATCAGATTTTCAGAAAGAAGATGCTGGAAGTCACTGTGGCTTGCGAAGATAAGGTCCATGATCAGGTGAAAAAAGAGAAAGAAGACCTTTCTAAGATTTTGTTCACCCATGAGAAGCCCAAGATTGGAAAGACCAAAGAAAGGGAAACAAGCGATGCGCTCCTTCTAGAAGCCCAGCGAGCCTTAAAAGATTCGCAAGGGAAAAAGTCTATTCAAAAGCCTTTTGTCGCAGAGAAGCCACAAGAGGACTCTCCCAAACAGGATCTGCTAAAAGAGGTCTTTGGTCATCAAGAAGCTTCAAGAAAGAAATGGGAAGTTTATGCAGAAAAGAATCTCTTGAAAGAGAAACTGGATGAACACACCCTAAAAGACTTTGTGAAGCAAGTGTATGGAGACAATGCTTTTCTAAGAGAGAAGAAGCTTGGTAGAATTAATGTGCTCATTGGACCTACTGGGGTGGGGAAAACCACCACCATCGCAAAAATGGCCAGCAAAGCACTTTTAGAAGAGGATTTGTCTGTGGGACTCATCACCATTGATACTTATAGAATCGCTGCTGTGGAGCAGTTAAAAAAATATGCGGAGATCTTGAATATTCCCTGTGAGACCATTGGAGAACCAGGAGAACTACAAGAAAAACTGGAGAAACTGAAGGATTGTGATGTGATCTTGGTGGACACCATTGGGGCCAGCCCTAAGGATACAGACCGCATTGAAGACATCAAGAGTTACTTAGATGAACTACCAAGAGAGCGGAATACCTACTTGGCCATCAGTATGTCTCAAGATGTGGATACCAACCATCGCATCTTAAAAAAGTACCAAGAGCTCAATTACCAAGGGCTTATTTTAACCAAATTTGATGAGGTGGAAAACCTCAATAACTTTTGGCATCTTCTGGAAAAAAATGTTGTGCCAATACAGTATTATTGTTATGGGCAAGCAGTACCTGAGGATATTAAAGAAGCGAGCTTAGACAATGTCTTAGGGTTCCTTTGGAAGGAGCTGTACTATGACTGATCAAGCCGAATCTTTAAGACAAAAAATTCTCGCGGCTAGAGAAAAAAAACAAAGGGTCATCTCGCAGCCTAAGGAAGAGTCATTAGTGAAAATTTATGCTGTGGTCAGCGGAAAAGGCGGTGTTGGGAAAACCAATATTTCCGTGAATCTCGCAATTGCCATGGCAAAGAAAGGTAAGAGAGTATTGCTTCTGGATGCAGACATTGGCATGACCAACGCAGACATCATTATGGGCATCCACTATGAAAAAGACCTGTTTGATTACTTGGCAGGAAGAGCCTCCATAGAAGAAATTATTTATGATGGCCCCATGGGCATCCAGGTCATTTCTGGCGGTGCAGGACTTTTAGAAATGGACCAATTGTCCAAAGAAGCCCAAGAACGATTCATTGAAGAGCTTCTATCTTTAGGAGGCTTTGACATCATGATCATCGACAACGGTGCTGGGATGGGCAAAGAAGCGCTGCAATTTGTGACTTTTGCTCACGAAGTGATTCTTGTGACCACCCCTGAACCTACAGCAGTCACCGATGGGTATCGGGTCTTAAAGACCATCAGCCATTATGGCTTAAAAGAGTCTGTGAAGCTCATCGTGAATAAAGTACCCTCCACAGCGGTAGGGGAAGAAACCTTTGAGAAGCTCTCCTATACCTGTAACAGTTTCTTGTCCATAAAGCTAGAAAATTGTGGCTATGTATTCACCGACACACGACTTGAAAAAGCCATCATGGCCCAAGAACCAGTCCTCCTTTCCTATCCAAATGCTTTAAGCAGTGGTAATATTGAGTCCATAGCTGGTATAATATTAGAAGAGCATGTTTTTGTGAAGAATATATCTACATTGAAGCAGTTGGGAAATCGATTTAGAAAAATTTTTGGGACTTAATGGGTGATTGAAGATGGATTTTATTAAAATAGGTGGCAAAATACAAATAACCAGTGAAGATGGTAGTACCTTAGAAGCCATGGTGGCGGATAAGACGGACTACACGCTGGACTTCTCCATCCCTGTGGATGACAAACGGTTTAAACTTTTCCATGAAGGGGAACAGGTGGAGGCGGTTATTTTTAAGGACACCAAGGGGACTTATTTCACTGGGGTCATTAAAGGACGCGCTAAGGGTCAAGTTCCTACCTTTACCATAGGAGATTTAGGTAATTTAAAAACCATACAAAGACGCAATTATGTTCGGGCCGCATGCACCGAAGATATTCTTTATACCGCCAATGATTATGTGATCAATTCTGTGTCCTTTGCCACAGACCTTAGACGTGTCACGGAAGAAGTTGGCAAGTATATGAAAAAAGGGATCATGCTAGATCTTAGTGCAGGGGGGATCAAACTCACCTGTGAAGAGGACATTAGAGAAGGGCAAAAACTCATTATGGAAATACTCTTAGGAAATCGCAGTCATCTTTTTCGTGGTACAGTGATGCACCGAGAGCTTAGTGTAAAGCCAACGGGGACCAAGTATTACTATGGCGTCCGTTTTGACAACGTATCGGAAAGGACCCAGGAAATGATTATGAACCATGTTTTCCAGTTGATGAGGAAATCAAGGCAAAAGTAACGAAGGAGGGTACTCATGGGCTATAAACCAAAGGAACCAGATCATGATCAGATCATGAGATATCTACCACTGGTAAAAAGAATTGCTGGGCGGATGGATGCTGGGGATGGCGATTTTGATAAAGATGATCTATTTTCCATTGGTGTCATTGGACTCATTGATGCACTGAAGAAATTCGATGCCTCTAAAGGGGTCCCTTTTGAAGCTTACGCCACGGTGCGGATCAAAGGCAGTATCATCGATGAGATGAGAAAATCTGGCCGTGTATCCAGGGATCGTATCGCCAAGCTCAATGAGTATTATGACGCCAAGGAGCGCTTAGAACAGCAGCATCACCGAACCCCTGAAGAACAAGAAATTTGTGCTGAAATGGGCATTGGTGATAAAGAGCTCTCCAAGCTTCATGAGACCGTACATTACTTATCCAGGGTATCCTTTGAAACAACCCTTTTCCATAAGGATGGCAACGAAGTGCAGCTGTCGGACCTCATCAAAGATGAGGACACCGCCACTCCTGAAGAAGAGCTCCTAAAGAAAGAGCGAAAACTTCTTCTTCGTAAGGCTATGAAAGAGCTCAATGAGCGAGAACAAATCATTTTGGATCTTTATTACGTGCAAGAGTTAACGTTAAAGGAAATTGCGTATTCCATGGATATTTCCATTCCCAGGGTCTCTCAGATTCATGGGAAGATCTTACTAAAGCTTCGAGCACTCATGGCCTAAGAAGAAAAGGATGGTATCATATGTTTTATTTTACAATGGGTCTTGGAGTCTTTTTGGTGATTCTGGGACTTTTGAAAAGGAATCAAGAAGTGGAAGCTCGGCTCCTTGGGAAAGATTCTTTCTACCCGAAGCCCTTGGCGGAGTCTAAAGAGCCTTCCATAGGAAGTATCCAGGAAGAAGACTTCATGGATTTAGAAGATCGCATGGAGACCTTAGAGAAAACCCTGTTTGATCAGCTTATGAGCTGGGAAGAGGAGAAGCAAATGCTTCTTCAACAACTGGATCGTGACAAGGTGAATACGGAAGAAAAGGAAGAGCAACGCTTAGAAGAAGTAGAAGTGGAACCTGTGAAAGAAAAGAAACCAATGCCCGATCATATTCGTGTCATTTTAGACTATGAAAGGGAGGGTTTCAGTGTAGAGGAAATTGCAAAGAAAGCAGGCATCAACAAAGGGGAGGTTTTACTATTAAAAAACTTATCGAAGCATTACAAAGAGTGAAATCTGAAGTGTATATCGCCCTTGGTGTAGGACTGATCCTTGGCGCGCTACTTATGAGCATGTCCTCGACCTTAGCGCTGAACCTAAATATCGAAGAACGTGCGAGAGACTTAGGCATGGTGTACCCAGAGGAAGTTCGTGTGAATCTCAATGAAGGGGAGAATGAAGAATGATTATTAGAAGTTTATACAATGTAACGAGGCAGATGAATGTGCTTCAGAAAAAGCAAGAGAACAATTCTGCCAACGTGGCCAATGTGAATACTCCTGGGTTTAAATATCAAGACCTCATTCAAAAAACCATGAGAGAATACGACATCCACAACCATGCAGGTGGGCGAAATAGTGATCGATGGAATAGTTTGGGCAGCATAAACTTTGGCACAGACATCGATGGCGCGTATACAAACTTCACCCAAGGGGCGTTAAAGGAAACAGGTATTGCCACAGATTTCGCTATAAATGGGCCAGGCTTTTTCACCTTAGCCTTAGAAGATGGAGAAACAGGCTATACAAGAAATGGGAATTTCAGAGTGGACGAGGATCAAAGATTAGTGACTCAAGAGGGATATCCTGTCATGGGACAAGATGCCCAAGGGAATCCTGTGGATATCTTTGTCACAGGAGACTTTTTCAGCGTAAGCGCCAATGGCGCCATCAATGATTCGGATGTGCAGTTTATGGTGTCGAACTTTGATGATACCCAAGACTTTGAGCTAAGAGGGCAAACCATTTATGTGACGGGCCAAGCCAATGTGGGCATGGGGGAAGCGGAGCTTCGACAAGGTTACATTGAGTCCGCCAATGTGGATATGGGTCAAGAGATTGTGAAGATGATGGAAGTATCTAGAGAGTTTCAGGCGAACCAAAGAGCACTGACGGTGATCAATGATACGCTGCAAAAGACCGTCAATGAAATTGGTAGAAATTAGGAGGATGCATAAATGTTTCAAGGATTAAGAATCGGGGTTACAGGAATGAACTCCTCCCAAAGAACCTTAGACAATGTGGCAGATCAAATTGCCAATAGTGACACCAATGGGTATAAGAGAAAAGAAGTGCGTTTTCAAGATCTTCTAAGAAACGAGATCAGTGCTAGTCATGTGGAGCTTTCTGAGAATGTAGGAGCCCCATCCATTGGTGCAGGCTCTAGGCCTAATTTCTCCAAGACAAATTTTACCCAGGGGATTTTGAAAGAATCTTTAAGTCCTCTTCATCTGGCCATGGAAGGCTCAGGTTTTTTCGGGGTCCTTAGAGAGAATGGAGACCTTTTTCTCACAAGAAATGGGGCTTTTCAGCGTAATGCAGAAGGAACCTTAACCGATAACCAAGGCAATACAGTGGCTGTGGACAATATTGTGCCTCAAAATCAGTGGGGAAACACTGCGGATCTAAGCATCGCTAGTGATGGGCTCATTTCTGGAAGAAGTCCAGATGGAGAAATTACAGTCCTTGGTCGAGTCCTTCTTTTTGAGCCTGAAAACTATGACATGCTCTATTCTATGGGGGAAATGAGCTATGTGGTCCCTGAGGGAGAGAATGTCTTGACCAATCAAGAGGGCAACATGGACGGTTTTGGTACCCTTCATCAAAGAATGCTAGAGGGGTCTAATGTGGATGTTGCTGCCAGCATGACAGAGATGATCATCACCCAAAGAGCATATCAGATGAATGCCAAAAGCATCACAACAGCGGATGAGATGCTGGAAGTGATCAATACCATTATTTAGCACCAAAAGAAGCCATGAGCTTGAAGAGAAATCTCTTTCAAGTTCATGGCTTCTTTTTCTCAAAGAGTAAGTAGGACAGTAATATTGTACTTATAGTGCATCCATGGCTAAGGCCAAAGCACCTTTGATGCCAGATTCCACACCCAAAGAGGGCGTGACGATATAGTGGGTGAGGTCGTCCATTTGTGGGGTTTTCAGATACCCATTCATGCGCTCAGCCAGTAGTTGACGAATCTTTGGCAACATGTAGGTTCGACCCATGACGCCACCACCAAGAACAATCTTTGTGGGAGAAAGTGTCAAGATATAGCTCATGAGGGCATCGGCCATGTAGCTGGCGATGAAGTCAAAGGATTCGTGATCCTCCGGAATATCTACGCCCTTCATCCCTGTCCGGGCTTCATTGGCTGGGCCTGAAGCCATACCTTCTAGGCAGCTCTTGTGGTAAGGGCACAAGCCTTCAAAGGAATCCTTAGGGTGTCTATGGACCAGGAGATGGCCCATCTCGGGGTGAAGCATACCGTTGTGAATCTTGCCCGCTATGGTATAGCCACCACCAATGCCTGTGCCCACGGTGATGTAGAGGAGGGTATGCTCCTCTTTGTAGTCCCCAAAGCGTACTTCTCCCAAGGCGGCACCTGAGACGTCCGTGGCCAAGGCCACAGGAACAGAGAGGCCTCTTTGCAAGATACCTAAAAGGTCTATGTTTGCCCAATGAGGTTTGGGGGTGGAGGTGATGAATCCATAGTTGTCTTTGTCTTTATTTAGTTCTAAAGGGCCAAAGGCACCAACGCCTAAGGCTTCAATGCCTTTTCCTTGGAAGAAGGCTAAGGCTTCTGAGAGAGTTTCCTCAGGGGTTTTGGTGGGGATGGATATTTTTTCGTAGAGTTCGCCTCGTTCATTGCCAATGGCTAGCACAAACTTTGTACCACCAGCTTCAATTGCGCCAAGTTTCATGGAAAGGCCTCCTTATGGTTTTTGATACTTCTATAGTGATATAAGATGAAGGAAATGTCAATGGGACCGGTTCTATTTTTTGAATTTTTCCTATATTTCTTCTCCTTGGTCTTTATGCTATGATGAATAGAAAGACTGTCAGAAAGTAGGAGGCTAGAGGAAAGTGGTAAACATCAATGATATTGCTAAAATGGCAGGGGTGGCAAAAAGTACTGTGTCTAGATATTTGAATGGGGGCTCTGTGAGCCAAAAAACCAAAGATACTTTAGACCGCATCATCGCCGAAACGGACTATGTGCCCAACAGCTTTGCCCAAAGCCTGAAAATCAAAAAATCCAACCTCATTGGCACCATCATTCCAAGGTTAAACTCCTACGCCACCAATGAAATTCTTGGGGGCATCGACAAAGCCTTGAAAGAAAAAAACTATCAACTGCTCATCACCAATACAGATCAAGATGCAGCAAGGGAAGTGGAAAATCTCTATGCACTATCTCGGCAAAAGGTTGCTGGAATCATCTTATTGGCCACGGTGCTGACCAAAGCGCACAAAGAAGCCATTGAAAAAATTGGCATACCAGTGCTTCTCCTAGGACAAAAAAGCGAAGAGACCTATTCCATGGTTCATGATGAGCTGGAGGCGGGTGGATTCATCGGACGTCATGTGGTGGCTTTAGGCCATGAGAAGGTTCTATACTTAGGTGTCACAAAGACAGATGAAGCTGTGGGAATTCTTCGAAAAAAAGGGGTCTTGGATGTACTTAAAGAAGAAGGGGTACAGGTGAAGGAAGTGGAAGTAGACTTCAACTATGACAAAACCTTGCAGTTTCTTAAGGAGTATCTAAAAACTGATGACTCCACCTATATTGTTTGCGCCACGGATAATATTGC
>DOKV01000198.1 GCA_003510765.1 Clostridiaceae bacterium
ATGCCATTACCATCACTTATTGCAATAAAGGCACCACAGGAAATGCCATGCAAAACATTTTGCTCAATAGTGGCTTTAAAGAAGTCTACAACCTTTCTGGTGGACATAAAACCTATGAGCGCTTAAGAAAGAAGAAATAGGAACTTCAAAAAAAGAAAAATGCAGGAAGAGATATACAAAAAAAAGTCTAGGAAGAAGGCCATGACCTTCTTCCTAGACTTTTCGCCTACCAGGGAATGTAGAAAAAGATTACTTTTCCAGCACATCGTGGTAGTCTTCTTTTTTCTTTAAGACTGCTTCGGCAAACTCGCAAACTGGACGGATTTTTTTGCCTTCTTCTCGGGCTTTTTCCACCATACCATGGAGGAGTTTTTTGCCTACTCCTTGACCCGTGAAGCCATCATGGGTATAGGTATGCTTGATGATGAAGAGGCGATCTTCAGATACCTCATAAATAATTTCTCCTGCTTCGATCCCTTCTTCGGTGAGAAGAAAGAGACGATTTTCTCCTTGCTTAAGTTCCATGTTGGTTCCTCCTTTTCATGGATAATGTATCGTAGGGCTTTGGTGGGACACGCATCTAGGGTTTTCAGCACTTTTTTAAGGCTTGGTTCTTCTTTCTCCAAAATCCAGGGTTTTCTTTTGACGTTGAACACCTGGGGATTGCCCCGAAGACATACGCGAGAATGAGTGCACATGGAGTTTTTGTAGAAAATATCCACCCGTTCTCCAGGATATTTTTTATAACCTCTTGATCATAGCTCTTCTTCAGTCATAGGATTCATCCTTTCCCACTGTAATTTCTAGTTCCAGTGTACCATGTCTTCAGGAGATGCTCTAGAGAAAGAAGGAAAGTGGACAAGGTTTAAGGTGCTTTGTAAACCAAACAGAACCTTCAAGGAAACTTAAGTCTTTCTCTAGAATTCCTTCATGTGGGAGAGGTATAGTGAAGGAAGAATATCCATGAGAAAAAGGATGTGTCATGATGAACGATCGAAAAAAATGGATGGTCCTAGGGGTGGTCCTCCTTGCTTTTTTGGGGACCCTGTTTGGACTACTAAGAATGAGAACCCCTGACAAACCACCGGTGCTAAAAGTCTTTTTAAGTGAACAGGTGGCCAAAGAGGGCGTTTTGGGGACCTATACTTGGACCTCTTTGGGGCAGATGGTTGAAGCAGATAGTGACCACCCTTCCACCTTTATTTATGAAGAGGCCCAAAGGATAGAAGCCAGTCAAGGGCAGAAGATTTATCTTGCGCCCAAGGCCAGCAAGGACCCTTTGGTGTTTCAAGCTTTGGCGGTGGAGGTGTATGAAAAAGGCAGCCAGGAGTTAATCAACAAAGTAGACTTTGTACGCCAGGAGGAAGCAGTGGTAGTTTCTGTGGAAGAAGAGGAAGGGACTTATGTCTATGTTGTTCATATGGCTTTTGAAGGAAAAGGCGATGCTTACTATGGACTAGAAGTTCAGGTGGATGTCCAAGACTATCCTGTGGAAGAATTACTGACCTTAAAAACGCCCTATGTGGGTGACCATGGTCAAGTGGGGAAGATCCTATCTTTATTACCGCCTCCTGGGGCAGGCTATCAGCAAAGGTTTTTGTCCTTGGACACCCAGAGGGAACCCTTTGGACTCACAGGGTATTATGAAGCCAAAGAGGAGTTTAAAAATCATCTGATTTTTCCTGATGAAGAGGGGACGAACCAAGTATACAAGAATATGGAAAGAAATGCTTTAGCCATATTCTCCTTGGTGGACAATGCAGGATGGGTCACCTTTCAGGTAAGGCAAAGTCCTTCTCAAGGAACTTTGGAGGAAAAAGCCTATGAAGGGAAAGTAACTTTTTATCGTAAAGATTTTGAAGAGCACCATGGGGAGCTGGATCAGGTGTTACTAGATGAAACCCTCTTTCCACGAAAAGAAGATTAAAAGAAGAGGCCCATCCATGGGTGGTATCACCACCATGGACAGGCCTCTTCTTGTTTTAGCAGGATTTAGAGGAGGTCAGTTTTCTGTAGTTCCTTTTGTCGATCTTCTTCTTCCACGGTCTTTTTTAAGGTATTCATGGTGTCCTGGTTTTCTTCCATGGCTTTCTCTACCTTGGCCATGGTATTTTTAGCAAAATCTCTGCCGCCTATGCCAAAGGATAGGGCAAAGGCTACGGCGGAGGAAGCCACCACGGCGATGAAGAGGATTTCCACAAAGAAGGCACCAATGCCCAAGTGGGACAAGGCCATGAGGGAAGCGAGGATCATCACAACACCCTTTAGTAGGATCCCCTGGAACCTGGCTTGGGGAAGCGCTCTAATGAGAAACTTCTTCGCCATGGAGCCAAGGATGTAACCACCCAATAGAAGGAGGGTTGCACTGAGGACCATGGGCAGATAAGCGATGATGGCACCGCCCATGGCTGTGAATAGGGTGAGGCCTAGAATGTCAAAGGCTTGTACGGTGAAAAATAATAGGATGAGCGCTTTCACCATCATGGCCACCACATGGCTTAAGTTGAAGCCACCCTCTAGGGGTTCATCCATAGCTTTGGCTAATTTTCTAGAGAAGCCAAAGCTTGTGAGGAGCTCTTCTAGTAAGTCTCCCAAGAGCTTGGCGATGAAAAGGCCCAGTAAGATCACAAGACTTGCCGCCAAAATGTTTGGGATCATGGCAGTGATGGTGGAGAGCATCATCACTAAAGGATCTGTGATGGCACGAATCTGTAGGACTTCAAGGGCAGCGATGAGAAAGGGGATGAGTACCAATACATAAAGTGCTTTTCCACCAACATCCGCCAAGGAGACACTGGTAGAGTTCGCTTCCTCTGGTGCTGTGGGTGCATCTTCCATGCCCATTTTGCTCTTTAAGCGATCCACGCGCATTCTGGTGAGAAAAGCTTTCATGAGTTGCTGCACGACTTTGGCAATGACGATCCCTAAGAACAGTAACATTCCTGCACCCATGAGTCTTGGGATGTATCCAAGGAAGGTGCCCATCATCACCATAAGAGGGGCGGAGATGTTTGTGAGGCCAAAACGATCGAAAATACCTGGTAAAAAGAACAGGATGGTTAAGACGAAGGCCAGTTTGCCTAAGAGCTCTGTGATGCTGCTGGCGTCTTTGGCGTTTTCGCCCAATTTTTCATCCAGCTTTAAGGCCTTCAAGGCTCTGATCACAAGATTTTTGACGATGATGCCCAAGGCGATGGCTAGAATTAGGTAGAGCATGCCCACCAAGATGTCAGGCACACTTTGCTCAAAACTGATTCTAATGTTGTTCACGATATCACTCCTTCTATAAAATAAGAATATATACTATACTATACAGAGGAGATGTAGCCAAAGTAGGAAGCTTTTGTGAATAAAGCATAAGTATTGGTCGAAGCTATGACGTAGAGGTGCATATAAAGTCAGGAGCGAAGGAAAAAAACTTTCGAAAAAGGTTATTATAAACTTAATTATATGATATAATATACTACATAATAACAAGGAGGACAGCATGATGAAATTGGTATTACAAGACATTCGAAAATCCTTTGATCAAAAAGAAGTGCTAAAAGGAGGGGATTTTCAGTTTGAAAAAGGGAAAATCTACGGACTACTGGGAAGAAACGGTGCGGGGAAGACCACGCTGTTTAATATTTTGGCTGATGAGATGAAAGCCGATGAAGGAGCTTCTTTTCTAGAGGAAGAAGGGGTACGAATCCCCCTGGTACCCAAGGACCTTTCTTATGTGTATTCTTCCCCGGTGCTCCCAGACTTTTTAACAGGCTATGAGTTTATTCGGTTCTTCATGGACATCCATAAGGCTGAAATCAAAGAGCCCATGGCCATTGGCCATTATTTCGATCTCATCCGCTTTGAGGAAGAAGATCGCCACAAGCTCATGAAGCACTATTCCCATGGGATGAAGAACAAAATCCAAATGCTTCTTTTTCTCATCGCCAAGCCTCCGGTGATTCTGTTAGATGAACCCTTGACGTCTCTGGATGTGGTGGTGGCCTTGGAGATCAAAAAGCTTCTTCGTGCCATAAGAGAAGATCATGTGATCATTTTCTCCACCCATATTCTTCAACTGGCCACAGATCTTTGTGATGAAATCGTCATCTTACATGAGGGCAAACTCTCTTTACTAGACAACCAGAAACTAAAAGATCCAGGGTTTGAGGAGGAAGTCATCGGTCTTCTTCAAGAGGAGGGGCACCATGTTTCCTAATATGATGACCATGATGAAGCTGGAAGCCTCCATCTTTTTAAACGGGGTGTTGTACTTTTTAAAGAAGATCCCTCTGGTGAAAAAGCTGTTTGTTTCAGCCAGTTATGGATTCATCTCCATGAAGCGTGTGTTGGGCTACGTGTCCTTTGTTTACCAACTTCTATTTTCCAGCTTGAAAAGCATACTCTTGGCTTTGGTGTTTCTCCTCTTGCCCATGGTTTTTTTAGGCCAGGGAGATCCCGGAAGAAAACCGCTGACCTTGGTGTTGTTTTTTTATGGACTGACCAGGCTTTTTATGCCCACTTTGTTGGAACTCAATAAAAGCAAGTTCATCTTGCTTAAAGAGCTGAAGATGGAACCCGTGGGCTACGCCAAAGCTTTTTTGCTTAAGAAAGAAGGGTTTAAGTTCCTGGGGAGGACCCTAGGGTTTTTACTCCTCACAGGGGTGGTGATGAAAAGTCCTCTGGAAGCCCTCTATATATCGCTCCTTATCACTGGCCTAGGCCTTGGGACAGAAGCGTTACATCTCTTTCTCTATAAGAAAAAACGCTTTCTGTTGGAGGAGCATAGCATCTCTTTAATCTTCTTGTACCTGCTACTCTTTGGCGGAGGCGCGGCCCTCTTTTATTACGGTCCTTCCTTTGATGGCGGGAGGATCCTTTTGCATCCTGTCACAGGAATTTTGGTAGCCCTTGTCACCTTCATAAGCATCGCCTATATCCGATCCTATGATTATTACATGGAAGCCCTTTTGGCAGTGACCAGTTATGAGAAGATGGAGAAGATGAACAATGCCATGGCCGAAGCCAGGGTAGCAGATGTGAAGCTTAGGGAGTCAGACTATAATTTAGAGGAAGAGAAAGGAAAGAAGTCTTCTGAAAAAGAAGGATATGCTTATCTCCATGAGCTCTTTATCCGGCGCCATGGCAGATTTTTTAGAAAGCCCATTTATGTGAAATCAGCCCTGGTGGTGGGGGTCTTTGTGATTTTAGGGTTTGTGAAGGTGTTCTTTGAAGAAGATCTTTTCAACACCATGGCCACGGAGCTCACGGGAAGCTATACGCTGTTTATTTTTCTCATGTATATGCTCTCTAACTCTCAAAGAGATACCAAAGCCATGTTTTATAACTG
>DOKV01000119.1 GCA_003510765.1 Clostridiaceae bacterium
GACATCTTCAAGGGATCCGTGGATGAAGTCCATACAAGAAGTAAAGAAGAGGAGAGCATTGGGCACCCTGTACGGGTACTTCGAGAGGAAAACTATGCCCTCACGTCTCTTCTAGAAGAGGACATAGAGCCTAAGATGGATGCATTTATAAACCATCCAGAAGCCCCTGTGAAGAATATGCTACTCTCAGACATCAACCTTCTTTGGGACATTGATAAGCATTATTCAAGAAAAGAAAATGTCATCTTCCCCTTTATGGAGAAGTATGGCATGAGTGCACCGCCAAAAGTCATGTGGGGGGTAGATGATGAGATTCGTGCAGCCATCAAAGACATGAAGAGAATGGTTGTGGAAGAAGACAGAG
Source organism: Clostridiaceae bacterium (assembly GCA_003510765.1). Lineage (GTDB taxonomy): Bacteria > Bacillota > Clostridia > Clostridiales > Clostridiaceae > Proteiniclasticum. Next base: position 365 of record DOKV01000119.1, read on the forward strand.
AAGCCTTGAAAGAACATGCCCCCATGACCATCACAAAGATCAAGGAAATGATTTTTAAGGAAGAGCAAATTCTCATTCCTATGATTTTGGAAGTCTTTACAGAAGACGAATGGCTGGCCATTGCTGATGACAGTGAAGAGATTGGATACTGCATCGTTTCTCCAGAAGGGAAATGGGCCCCCAATCGTGTAGATTTCATCGGTGGATTGCAGAAGAAAGAAGAAAAGTCTTCCCTGCCTGATGGCAACATTCGATTTGGCATTGGATTCTTGTCCATGACAGAGTTGGAGAAAATCATGAATACTTTGCCTGTGGACATCACCTTCATCGATGACAAAGATACGGTAAAGTACTTTAACCTGGCCAAAGAGAGAATTTTTGCGAGAACCAAGTCCGTCATTGGGCGGACGGTGCAAAACTGTCATCCTCCGCACAGTGTCAACACCGTAGAAAGGCTTTTGGAAGATTTCAAAGCAGGGGTCAAGGATGAGGAGAGTTTCTGGATCAACTCCAGGGGCATGTTTATCCTCATCAACTATTATGCCGTGAGAGATGACCATGGAAAGTATTTGGGTACTTTAGAAGTGACTCAAAACGTCAAGGGCATCCGTGAGCTCACAGGAGAAAAAAGAATCCTTGCAGACTAGGCCTACCAGTAGTCTTTAGTAGATAGCCCCTAATGGATACAACATAGCTCCTTAATAGCAAATACAGGAAAAGTGCTTCGCCAAACCAGAGTTGAGATGCTGGTTTGGCGCTTTTTCGTTATGGGGAAGAAAAAAGCTTTTCTAAGGAGAAAGGCAAAATGTGTATAAATTTCAGGCCATTTTTTGTATAATAGCGGGTAGAGGAAGAGGAGAAAGGGGGATATGAAGATGAATGGTGCAGATACGCAGTATCTTCAGATCGTGGAAGAGATTTTAGAAAAAGGATATTTTGATGACAATCGTACAGGGATGCCCACCTATAAACTGCCTCATAAAATCATGCAGTTTGACTTGTCCAAAGAGTTTCCCATCTTAACGTCCAAGTTTGTGGGATTTAAGACCGCGGTGAAGGAGCTCTTGTGGATCTATAAAGAGCAATCCAACTCCGTGATTAAGCTACAAGAGGAGAATGTCCATATTTGGGATCAATGGGCCAAGGAAGATGGGACCATTGGCACCTCCTATGGATGGGTGGTGAAAGAGTACAACCAAGTGGACAAGCTCATTGACAGCCTGAAAAACAATCCTCAAGACCGTCGAATGATCATGAGCCTTTGGCAAATTCCCCATTTAGAAGGAGGGTCCTTATATCCCTGTGCCTTCATGACCCTATGGGATGTCACCGATGGGAAGCTCAACTGTATGCTCATTCAGCGTTCTGGGGATATGCCTTTGGGGGTGCCCTTTAATATGACCCAGTATGCGGTGCTGGTGCATCTCATTGCCCAGGTCACTGGCCATGAACCAGGACTTTTTACCCATGTGATCAACAATGCCCACATTTATGACAATCAGGTGGCGGGGATGAGAGAACAACTAAGCCGAGGGGAAGCTCCTAAAGGCCCCAAACTATGGCTGAATAAAGAGGTGAAAAACTTCTATGATTTCACCATAGAAGACATTAAGCTGGAGGGGTATGAGCATTTGGGGAAAATCAAAATGGAGGTGTCTGTCTAATGTTATCCATGATAGTGGCCACCACAGATAAAGGTGTCATTGGAAAAGATGGCACACTTATTTGGCGGATCCCTAAGGATCTTCAGTATTTTAAAAAAGTCACCATGGGCAAGAAGATGATCATGGGGCGAAAGACCTTTGAATCTTTACCGGGGGTGTTACCGGGTCGTGCCCATGTGGTGCTCACGAGAAATGAAAACTATGAAGTGCCAGAGGGGGTGACCCTTCTTCATGATGAAGAGGAGATTCTCTCATATAAAGAAGTCCAAGAGGAAGTGTTCATCATTGGGGGAGGAGAGCTCTTCAAAGCTTTTTTGCCCCACTGTACGAAGCTCTATGTTACTTATGTGAAGAAAGACTATGAAGGAGACACGTTCTTTCCTTTAGAGGAGCTGTCGGCCTTTCAAGAAGTATCTAGAGAGGAAGCGGTGGATGAAGCCTCAGGCATTGGCCTTGTCTTCACGGTGTATGAAAAGAAGTAAGACAAAGGTTTAAAAGCAAAATGAGCAAAGCCCCTGGAGGACCTTGGCTAGGATGCCATGGTCCCTCAGGGGCTTTTTTAGGTTGAGCATGCACTTATTTTTCTTGCAAGACGTTGTTTTCCTCACGCTTATCATGGACCTGACTAATGAAGAAGAAGGCCAGGGCGAAGAAAGAAGCACCATAGAGGAAGACGATATGATAGCCAAAGACATCAATGAGTCCACCCAAAAGTACTGGGGAGATGATGTTGGCTAGGGAGGAAAACAGGTAGTAGACACCGGTATAGGTACCCAGTAGGCCCAAAGGACTCATATCGGCTACCAAAGGATAGGAGTTTATGTTGATGGATGCCCAAGCAAAACCGACGCCTAAAAAGAGGACTCTCATGAGGGGGAGGGTATAATCCATTTCAGGTTTCAAGAAGAAAATCCCAAGCATCAGGAGCACGGCAAAGCCCACGCCAATGCGAATGGTATTCTTTTTGCCAATCTTTGTCCCAATGAGTCCTGCGGGAATGGCAAAGATGAGAAAACTCACGGAAATAAAAGAGAGGGTCAAGGTAGCTTGAGAAGGGGTGATGCCCAGATAACTGACGCCATATTTGGTGAAGAAGGTTTCTACGCCATTATAGGCAATGAACCAGCTACAAATGGCAAAGAGAAGATTTCTAGCATTGCGATCTTGCCATGCGATGCCAAGGCCTTGGATGAGGTTTCGTTTTTCTTCTGCTGCCTCGTAGTGCAGTACATCTCGTTTTTCTTTGATTCTTAAGAAGAGCACAGTGAAGGAGAAGAGAATAAGAAACCCTGAGAGAATAAAGGGATAGCCTTCATTCATCTCAAAGAGCTTTCCACCGATGACATAGGCGATGAGCGAACCGATACCACCCATGAAGTTGATGATGGAATTGGACTTTGACCGATGCTGCTTGGCGGTGATGTCTGGCATCAAGGCGATGACTGGAGAGCGGTATAGGCTCATGGACAGATTCATGAAGAGGAGGGCAAAGGTCAGCCCATAGAGAGAGCTGGTTTGGGGAATTAAAAACATAAAAACCGCAGCCAGAGGCATCCCAATCATAATGAAGGGCATGCGCCTACCAAATCTTGTATGAATGCGATCTGAATAAAATCCCACGGTGGGTTGGATGAATAAGGCCAAATAGTTGTCGATGGTCATGATAAAGCCGATGATGGTGGCACTGGATAAGAAGTTCCCCAGGAGTAGTGGCATAAAGGCATTATAGACACTCCAGGTGATGCTGATGGCAAAAAAGCCGAAGCCTAGGATAAAGGTCTTTTTGTAGTTTAGTTTTTGCTCCATATTATAAGCTCCTTAAAGTTTCGATGAGTTCTTTTGGGTGGTCTGTGATGAGGCCATCAATGCCCATGGCTACATAAGTCTCGACCGCCTGAGGGGTATTCACCGTCCACAGGTTGACCCCGATGTTTTCCTTTTTTAAGGCTGGTAGTAAACTTGGGTCCATGGCCAAGTAATAAGGGTGGATAAAATCAGCCCCGATGGTTTTGGCATAGACGTGGGGCTCATAGAGACCACACTGATAAAGAGGGGCCATCAAAGCTGTAGGTGCTAAAGACTTGAGCTTTACCAAAGAGTAGTGGTTAAAGCTAGAGAAAATGATTCGGGAGAGGAAGCCTCTTTTCTCAATGGTTTCTAGCAGTTTTTCTTCGATGCCAGGGTAGAGTACAAAGCCCATTTTGATTTCGATGTTGAGCATCAGGTCATGGGGTTCTAGAAGATCCAAAAGGTCCTCTAAAGTGGGGATTCGTTCTCCTTGGAAAGCTTCACCTTTCCAAGAACCAAAGTCTAAAGCGCGCAGCTCTTGTAGTGTCATGTCTTTCACCATACCTTGTCCCGTGGACACCCGTGACACATCTTCATCGTGGGTCAACACCAAGATGCCATCTTTGGTCAAGTGGACATCTGTTTCAATGCCATGAACCCCTAAGTCTATGGCTGATTGAAAGGCGGGCATAGTATTTTCTGGATACACTGAGGAATTGCCTCTGTGTGCGAATATTTTCATCATCTACCTCCATAAGTATTTTCATTAAGCATAGATATAAGTCTATTATAAAGGTCTTTCC
>DOKV01000117.1 GCA_003510765.1 Clostridiaceae bacterium
TTCTTCAGCATCCCCAGCATGATTTCAGAATCCACACGATTCTTGTCACAGCCAAGGCTCACCAAGCCAATTTTATATTTTTCCATAGTTCTTCTCTCCCATATCTTATGTCTCCCAATTTTACAACGTACCTATTATATCCTTTCTCTCTTCTTCTGCCAACCAGTGGACAAAAATTCTTTGCCTTGTGAAAAACCCCTTTTCTCCTAGGGAAGAAGAAGAGGCCGCCATAGCGACCTCTTCTTGCCTTTCTTCTGTCCCCTCCACATGCTTTCTTTAGGCGGATGGATTGGTTTTCTCTGACCTTAAGCCATTTTGTTTTTTACTTTCCTTGGGCAGCTGCACCTCAATGACGGTGCCCCCCTCTTTGCCTTTTTCAGCTTTGATGGTGCCTCCATGGCAATCGGTTATCCATTTGGCAATGGATAACCCAAGGCCCGTGCCTCCATTATTTCTATTTCTGGCTTTGTCTTCCCGAAAGAATCTGGTGAAGACCTTGTCTAAATTCTCCTCTTTGATGCCCACGCCATTGTCCGTGACCCGAAGGATGCCTTTGTCTTTGGTGGAGGAGATGGACAGCTCAATGACCCCTTCATCTTTGGTGTATTTTAGGGCATTGTCCATTAAGATGATGAGCAGCTGATGGAGCTTTTCATAATTGCCCTCAATGAACACTTCTTCCTTGGGACTATACACAAACTTCTTGTTTTGAATACCTGCGAACTCACTATAGATGATGGCAATATCATCTCCCAGTTTACGAAGATCAAAGCGCTCGGCCTTCTCCAAAGAAGCCCCCGCATCGGCTCTGGTCAAAATCATGAGATTAGATACCATCCGAGAGATCCTTCTACTCTCTCTTAAAGCGGGCTCTATGTATTCATACTGATCGATGATCTTCTCTTCTGGATTTCTTAAAAGCCCCTCTAACCTACTTTGAATCACCGCAATGGGTGTTCGCAGTTCATGGGAGGCGTCTTGAAGGAAAGCCCTTTCCTTTTCAATGGACTCCTTCATGGGCTGGATGGTCTGGGTGGCAAGAAAATAACTGATCATCACCGATGCAAAGATGATGAGCATACTGCCGTTGACCAAAATACTCTTTAAACTGTTCAGCACCCGAATATCTGAGTCGATGTTGTAAAGCACCTGCACTTCCCGTGGTTCTCCGTCCATGAACAGCTGAAACTTTAAGGTGCGGTAATGGCCTCCCTTGTAGAGCACTGTTTGAATCTCATCCAAGGGAATGTCTTCATACTCTGCCAAAATTTCATGGTAAAACTCCGTGATGGGAAAGTTTGGATCCACATGACCCTCTTCATTTCTCACAATGGTGATGGTTTTAGGATTCAGGGGCAACGCCACATGAAGATCCCGATCATACACTCTTAAGATGGCACTTTTGAAAAGCAATAGATCTTGGTCCACCTTCTTCATCTGGTTATGAGACACAAACATGAAGATGCTCACAGCAAACATGGTGATGATGAGAAAGAACACCGAGGCGTAGGTGAAAAGAATCCTAAGCTTTCTCTTCTTCATCCGTCTCATCCTCCACGGAGAACATATACCCTAACCCTCGAACGGTTTTGATGGGCAGCGTATAGCCATAATTTTTCAAGGCCTTACGCAGATTGGACACATAGACTTCCACCACGCTGACCATGGTATCTGAATCAAAACCCCAGATGCGATCAAAAATTTGCTCTTTGGTCAAAATGGTGTCTTTGTTGGAAATGAGATACTCTAATAAATCATACTGCTTTCCTTGGAGAAAAATCTCCTTTTCCTTGAGAAATACCCGCTTGGTTTTTCTCTCCAAGACCAATTCTTTGTATTTGATGGTGGCTATGTCCAGAAGGCGTCCGCTTCGTCTAAGCACCGCTTCCACCCTAGCTAGAAGCTCTTCTCTAAAGAAAGGCTTCACAATATAGTCATCGGCGCCTAGCTTTAAGCCTTTGATCTTATCCTCTAACCCATCTTTGGCTGTGATCATGATCACAGGGGTGGTAATACCTTGCTTTCTCAAGGCTTCTAGCACTTCATAGCCATTCATCTCTGGCATCATGATGTCTAGTAAAATCAAATCATAAATGTCTTTCTCAGCCTCATATAGGCCTTCTTCTCCATCTCCTGCAAGATCCACAGAAAAGTTATCCTTAAGATAATCCTTCATGGATTCTGCCAGGAGCTTGTCATCTTCAATGATGAGCATTTTCATATAGTTCACCTCTATTTATTAAAAGTCTTCTAAGATTTTCTCCCATGACTTCTAAAATTCTTATGCTATAATGGATTATAAACGCTCATAATTAAACTTCGCTTAAAGGAGGCTTAGACCATGGATTTCATCGTCATCATCTTGGCCCTCATCGCCGTAGTGGCCGTACTAAAGATCATCAAATCTGCTGTAAAATTCGTCATCAGCGCAGGGATCATTTTGTTTTTACTCTATTATCTAGACCTACAAGGGATCATCGATTTGACCCCAGTACTCAATGCCCTGGGCATTTAACACAGAAGAATAGAAGCCCCTAAGGGCAAAAGGACATGGCACGCCAAAACATCTTTGGGCACGCCATGTCCTCTTTTTCTCTTTATAACTTTCGTAAAATCTCCGTGAGGTTTACAGCCGCTTCATAAAGCTTTTGAAGATCCTCCTTGGATAAAACCTCCAGGACCAGACCCATCTGGACTTTGGCTTTTTCATGGAGCTCATGAATAAAGGCTTCCCCCTCTTTGGTGATGAACACCAAAAGCTTCCGTCGATCCTTCTCTCCTTCTTTTCTGGCCACCAACCCATCTGCCATGAGACGATCCACAATGGGCGTAACGTTGGGCTTGGAAACTTCCATGAGCTTCGCCAAGTCCCCCATGGTTTTTTCTCCAGACTTCTTAAGGAAGAAGAGCATCTTAATATGGCTGGGTGGCAAATCGCATACCTTGGCCATGGTTTGAAAATTAATGAGTTTGCTATGGATGAGCATATTGGCTTGAAAAATCTCCGTGCCCAGCTCTTCAATATAATCCAATCTATTCAAGGTTCTATCCCCTTTTTCTCCTGTTTTCTATAGTATAAGAAAAAATGACCTCCCTTGCAAGATTTATTTATAAAATCATAATTATTATTGACTTGTAACTTTCTCTGAAATATAATGAAAAAATAGTTATCAACACCCTAGTAAGGATTAAGGAGACAAGACGTCCATGAAAAAACTTTTTCATTTTTTAAAGAAGTACACCCCCCATATTTTCATCATCCTTCTCCTCCTCTTTGCCCAGGCCGCCCTGGAACTGGCCCTGCCAGATTATATGTCTCGCATCGTCAATGTGGGCATTCAGCAAGGAGGCATCGACAAAGCCTATCCAGAGGTTCTTCGTAAAGAACAAGGAGACTTTCTCCAGGCTCTCTTTCAAGAAGAAGACCAAATCGCCTTTTCCACCCACTATCATTGGGTGGAAAGCCCTGACCAGGATCTCTTAGACCGATATCCTGCTTTAGTAGATCAAGGGGCTTATGTGTTACAAGGCGCGCCGGAAGAAGAGGAGATGGCTTTTCTTTCCCCCTACCTCCTCATCACCGTGGCACTTCAAAGCCCCGCGGGCACCATGGGTCCTTTAGAAGGCGGTCCCTTGGGCATGGTCCCAGAGGGGGTAGCGCCCCTAGACTTTATGCTGAGCCTCCCGGAGGCAGAAAGAAGTGCACTTGTGACATCCCTTCTGGACACCATAGGAGTACTTCCAGAAGCCAACCTCACCCAAACCGGCGCCCTCTTTGCCCAAAGGGAATATGAAGCCCTGGGTAGAGACCTAGAAGTGCTCCAGCGAAACTATGTACTCCTGGCTGGTCTTCAAATGGTGGGCATTGCCCTCCTTGCCATGGCCGTGGCCATCTCCGTGGCCTTTGTGGCCAGTAGAGTGGCCGCCTACCTAGGGCGAGACCTCAGACTGTCCCTCTTCAAAAAAGTCGCCTCCTTCAGCAATGAAGAATATGGAACCTTTTCCACCGCTTCCCTGATCACCCGTAGCACCAATGACATTCAGCAAGTGCAGATGTTCTCGGTGATGCTCCTAAGAATGGTGTTCTTTGCACCCATCCTAGGTCTGGGAGGCATTCTCAAAGCCCTCAATACCAATCGATCCATGGCTTGGGTCATCGCCGTGGGCGTCATGGCCATCTTGACTTTGGTGGTGATCATGTTCTCCATCGCCATGCCCAAGTTTAAATCCCTACAAAAACTGGTGGACAAAGTGAACATGGTCCTTCGGGAATCCCTCATTGGCCTCATGGTCATTCGTGCCTTTGGCACAGAGACCCACGAGGAAGGGAAGTTTCAAAAGGCCAATGAGGAGCTCACCAAGACCAACCTGTTTGTCAGCCGACTCATGTCGGTGATGCAGCCTCTCATGATGCTCATCATGAACGCCCTGGCCATTTTGGTGGTCTGGGTGGGCTCTGCCCAGGTGGATCTTGGCAACATGCAAGTGGGGGATATGATGGCCTACATTCAATACACCATGCAAATCATGATGTCCTTCCTGATGCTGTCCATGGTCTCCATCATTTTGCCTAGAGCTTCTGTGTCCATGAACCGTATTGCAGAGGTTTTAGATACCCCCTTAAGCATCAAAGACCCAGAAGTCCCTGTGCCCTTACCTGGAGATCGTCATGGAGAAATCACCTTCCATAAAGTCTCCTTCAAATACCCTGGGGCTGAAGATTATGTACTAAAGAACATCAGCTTCCAAGCAAAGCCTCACGAAACCACCGCCTTCATTGGCTCCACAGGTTCAGGAAAATCCACCTTGGTGAACCTCTTGCCAAGATTTTATGATGCCACGGAAGGAGAAATTCTCCTCAACGGCGTAAACATCAAAGATCTACCCTTGAAGGTTCTTCGAGAGAAGATTTCCTACGTGCCGCAGCAAGGCGTACTCTTCTCAGGCACCGCCAGGTCCAACATCAAGTATGCCGACGAACACATCTCTGAGGAAGCCATGGAAAAGGCCGCCGCCGTTTCCCAAGCCATGGATTTCATCTTGGAGAAAGAAGAAGGCTTTGATTTTGCCATTGCCCAAGGAGGCAGTAATGTGTCCGGTGGTCAGCGTCAAAGG
>DOKV01000144.1 GCA_003510765.1 Clostridiaceae bacterium
ATTGATGCTGTGGAACCCAATCTCACCCTGGAAGGGCTGAAACTGATTTATGATAAAAATAAGAAATAAAACCTTAGACAGCAATGTCTTTTTAGCACCCATGGCAGGGGTCACGGACATTTCCTTCCGAGAAATTGCCATTTCCATGGGCTGTTCTATGGTATACTCTGAAATGGTCAGTGCCAAGGCACTGCACTATGGCAGCAGCAACACAGAAACCCTTCTTCGCATTTCTCCTAAGGAAAAGCCCATTGCGGTGCAGCTCTTTGGGAATGATCCGGAGATCTTGGCCACCATTGCCAAGAAGCTGGATGAGAATGAGGACATCGTGCTCTTAGACATTAATATGGGATGTCCTGCGCCAAAACTTGTGAAAAATGGAGAGGGTTCCGCCTTGATGCTGGACCCCAAAAGAGCAGCGAAGATCATCGAGGAAGTGAAAAAGGCCACGGGGAAACCTGTCACCTGTAAGTTCCGTAGAGGTTTTCGCATGGATGATGAAACCGCAGTGGATTTTGCCAAGGAGATGGAACAGGCAGGAGCAGATCTTGTGACGGTACACGGGCGCTTTCGAGAGCAGTTTTATCAAGGGCAATCAGACCGCGCCGTGATCAAAAAGATCAAAGAGTCTTTAAGCATTCCCGTCATTGGCAATGGAGACATCTTCACAGGAGAAGATGCCTTGGATGTCTTCGAGACAGGTTGCGATGGCATCATGGTGGCTCGAGGGGCCCTGGGCAATCCTTGGATTTTCCAAGAGATCGAAGCGGCCTTAAAAGGGGTGCCCTATGAGAAACCTAGCATAAAAGAAAGACTGGATGTGCTGATGCTGCACTATGAGAATACCTTGGCCTATGATGGGGTATACAAAGCTGTTCGAGAGATGCGAAAGCACGTGGGCTGGTATATCAAAGGGATGCCCAGGAACACGGAAGTGAAAAATGCCATCAACCATGAAGAAGATCCCAAAGTAGTCTTAGACATCTTGGCTTCCTACCAGGAAGAACTACTGAAAGAGCATGAATAGCATTGACAGACAAGGCGAATGTAACTATAATGAGAAATCAAATAAACCAGAAGGGGATTAACAATGAGCGAAGCAAAGAAATACATCATGACCTATGAAGGGGTCAAGAAACTTGAGAGTGAACTAGAATTCTTAAAAACCGTAAAAAGAAAAGAGATCACAGAAAAGATCAAAGTAGCTTTAGGCTATGGGGATCTTAGTGAGAACTCTGAATATGATGAAGCGAAAAATGAGCAAGCCTTTGTGGAAGGAAAGATTTCCCAACTGGAAAACACCTTAAGAAATGCCAGTGTCATCGATGAAAATGACATTGCCAAAGATGTGGTCAGTATTGGTTCTAGCGTGACTGTGTATGATTATGATTTTGAAGAAGAGGTGACCTATAGCATTGTAGGCTCCACAGAAGCGGATCCAATGAATTTTAAAATCTCCAATGAGTCTCCTGTGGGCAGTGCCCTTATTGGACACAAAGTGGATGAAGAAGTTACAGCCCAGGTGCCTAATGGCGTCAGCAAGTTTAAGATTATCGAAATCGGAAGAGAGCAGGTGTAGACATTGACCAAGGAAGAAAATAATATCTTAGTAGAAGAAACAAAGCTATCAGAACAAGAGCAGCAGCGAAGAGACAAGCTAAAAGCGCTGCAACTGGAAGGGAAAGACCCCTTTGATGTCTATAAGGTAGAGGTGACCCATAACTCCTCAGAGGTCAAGGAAAACCATGAAGCTCTTGAAGGGGTGCTCATCAAGACTGCTGGACGTCTTATGAGAAAGAGAGTCCAAGGAAAAGCGGGCTTCTCTGATATCCATGACCGTGAAGGAAAGCTTCAGTTATACATAAAGTTAGATAACGTGGGCGAAGAAAAGCTCAAGTTCTTTAAGACGTTAGACCTGGGAGACTGGATCAGTGTAGAAGGCCATGTATTCATCACAAAGACTGGGGAAGTATCTCTAGAAGTGAAGAGTTTTGAACTCATTGCCAAGGCCTTAAAGCCACTGCCAGATAAGTGGCATGGCCTAGTGGATACAGATATTCGTTACAGACAAAGAGAAGTGGATCTCATTGTGAATCCAGACGTGAAAGACAAGATGATCAAGAGAACTAGAATCATCTCTGCCATCCGTCGATACCTGGATGAACGAGGATACTTAGAGGTGGAAACACCCATTCTTTCCCCTGTGGCTGGAGGTGCAGCTGCACGTCCCTTCACCACCCATCACAATGCCTTAGACATTGACATGTACCTAAGAATCGCCACAGAGCTTTACTTAAAGAGACTCATCGTGGGAGGCTTTGAAAAGGTTTATGACATGGGGAAGAACTTCAGAAATGAAGGGGTCTCCTACAAGCATAACCCAGAATTCACCATGATTGAGCTGTATGAAGCCTATAGTGATTACAACGATATGATGGACCTTACAGAGGACCTTGTTTCCACCGTGGCCCAGGAAGTTTTGGGCACCATGAAGATCACCTACCAAGAGACAGAAATCGACTTGACGCCTCCTTGGAGAAGAGTGTCCATGGCGGACATCGTCAAGGAAGAAACAGGCATTGATTTTAACAACATCACCTTGGAAGAAGCTCATGCAGCGGCGAAAAAGCA
>DOKV01000179.1 GCA_003510765.1 Clostridiaceae bacterium
AAGCACTTGAAAGTGACCATAGATGGAGAAATTCATGAAGCATCGGAAATTATTCTGCAGTATTTCCGAGATAAGTCTCATCCCATGAGTGCACGAGAAATCATTCAAGATGAACTTTTCCATAACTTTGATATTCAAATGGAGGGTATTCTACAGCTACTTTTCAAGAAGAATCTTTTAAAAAGAGATTTTAGAGCTGTAAAAACTCCTTCAGGAAAAGAACTCATTAAAGAGAATGTGTATCGTTTGTAATGGGTTATAAAACAGTACATCAAACTGCAGAAAGTGAATTCATGGAAAAAAAGTCCACCTTTATTGGTGCTTGTAAGCGTGTGTTCAGTGAAGAAGAGGCCAAGTCTTTCATTGGCGAAATCAAAGAAAAGTATAAAGATGCGCGGCATCATGTCTATGCTTATACCGTGGGAGAGGACGGTCTTTTGCAGCGGTATAGTGATGATGGAGAGCCTCAAGGAACTGGTGGAATCCCCATGTTAGAGGTCATCAAGAAAAATCAGCTAAAGAATACCTGTGTTGTAGTAACCCGTTACTTTGGCGGCATTTTATTGGGCGCAGGAGGCCTTACAAGAGCCTATGTAAAGGGTGCATCTTTAGCCATAGAGGCATCGGGGATTGTGGAACGTGTGGAAGGATTTTCCGTGACAATTCATGCACCCTACGATCTTTCCGGAAAGATCGAACACATGTTAAAAGAAAGAGAAGTCTTTGTACAAGAAATTGCCTATACAGAAGAGGTGCAAATCATCGTACCTGTATTGGCGGAGCAAATGGAACCATTAACAAATGAAATGATCAATCTTACAGCCAATCGGGTGAAGTTTGACGTTTTAGGTCCAAAACTCTTCTACAAACTTCAGAAAGAACTCATCGAAGAATTTGAAGAAGGGTAGACCCCGTGATATAATATTGGATTGTAAGAACTGGAGGGATGAAACATGTCAGGACATTCAAAATGGCATAATATCCAAGCAAAGAAAAGTAAAGTGGATGCCAAAAGAGGAAAATTATTTACAAAAATCGGTAAGGAGCTGCTCATGGCGGCGAAAGAAGGCGCAAGCCCAGACACCAATGCCAAGCTACGGGATGTCATTGCCAAAGCCAAGGCTGCAAATATGCCAAATGATAACATCACAAGGCTTCTTAAAAAGGCAGCTGGGGATATCAATAGTGCAAACTATGAGGAAATGGTCTACGAAGGCTATGGGCCCAGTGGCGTGGCCGTGATTGTAGAAGCCTATACAGACAACAAGAATAGGACAGCAGGTAGTGTTCGCCATATTTTTGATAAATTCGGTGGGAATCTTGGCACCAGTGGCTCCGTGATGTTCATGTTTGAGAAAAAAGGTCAGATTGTCATTGAAAAAAATGACGACATTGACGAAGAAGAACTGATGATGCAAGTCATTGAAAGCGGCGCAGAGGATTTCAAAGTAGAAGAGACGGTCTATGAAATTATTACAGAGCCTGAGGCTTTTGAGGAAGTAAAAAAAGCTGTGGAAGATTTGTCGGTAGAGATCTTGGAAGGGGAAATCACCATGCTGCCAAATGTTTCCACAGAGCTAGATCTAGAGACCTCCATCACTTTCCAAAAACTCGTGGACAAGCTTTTGGAAGATGATGATGTGGACAATGTATATCATAATGCAGACTTTCATGAGGATTTTGAATAAATATTTTTCTAGAATAGACCCCATAGTATAGTAGGCACGAAACCCTCGGCCTACTTTTTTTCGTAGAAAATAGTTTAAGGAAAAGTTTATGCTTTAAAAAGATGATGCTAATAACCCCTTGTTATACTAAAGGCAACAATGAAGTAGGTGATTAGGGTGAAGTGTTCAAATTGTGGGCATGGTAATGTAGAGGGAAGTAAATACTGCAATCAATGTGCATACCCTTTACTGGGAGGCAAGATTTCTCTTGGGGCGTATGAACGGTTGCCAGAAACAAAGAAAAACGACTTGGTGTTTCATGAGCAGGATAAAAAAGTAGAAGACTCCGCTGATGCTAGCCATGGACATCGTGTTGGCAGAAAGAATATGAACATCTATGATCCAGAGGGTGAACCTATAAAACATAAGCGTCCCATGGTGCTAAAAATGACCTTGGTGATACTACTTATGCTCTTTGTTTTTGTAGGGTACAACGGCATTAAGTTTGCCGTGGATACCCAGCAAAATCGTGTAGCCCAAGCAGAAATCAAGAAACAGCAACAGGTCGTTGCAGAGGAACTAAAACAGTTAGAAAACTATCGGGAAAAGTTTAATGCAGTGATTCGAAGCTATGAAGAACAAGGAATGCTTATTGAGGAGAATATAAATGCACTGACAACCCTAAGGCTGAATCGATTTGCCCAAGGGTTGGGGTTAGGAGATACCTTTAACAAGCTGGTGAATCGTGCCCTCGATGTGTCAAAAGTCCGGACGTTGAAAGACAACAGTAGTACCTTAAATGTGTTGGTGGAAGAACTCATGAATCCCCCAGAAACCTACGTGAGGAAGTACGAGACCTTAGGACTATTGAAGCAAGTAGAAAATAACATCACAAAGATTGTTTCAGGGGATATTGGTGGAGAAACAAAAGAAGAGCTTAAATCCCTCCATGAAGATTATGAAAACCTATTGATAGACTTGAGAAGATGAGGAGAACCGTAGCATAGTGCTGCGGTTTTTTTAGTATAAAAAAGGAAAAGGAATGGAGAAAGATCTGCCGAAGATTTTTTGATAAATAATTGAAAACCCCTTGATTTCTAAAAATGAATTCGGTATAATACAAGCATAAGTTTAAATAATAAGCTTTTGCTTAAAGAGGTGAGTGTTATAACCCAGAGAGAATTTGAAATTGTAGAAATCATCAAGAAAAATCCCTTTGTCTCTCAACAAGAGATTGCGGATGAACTCAAAATTACCAGATCTTCTGTTGCAGTGCATATTACAAACCTATTAAAGAAAGGCATCATACGTGGACGTGGCTATGTGGTGGATGAAAGAGATCATGTATCGGTCATCGGTGGAAGCAACATGGATATTGTGGGTTATCCCTTCAACAACTTGAAAAGAAAAGACTCTAATCCAGGAGGCGTGCAAGTGTCCATGGGTGGAGTAGGTAGAAACATTGCTGAAAACTTAGCTAGATTGGGGGCGCATACGAAACTGTTCACGGTGGTGGGTGAAGACATCTACGGCGAACAGATCATCAAGGAGTCCCAAAGCTACGGTATTGATATGAGCCATGTGAAAAAGGTTCTTGAGGAACCCACAGGCACTTATCTAGCCATCTTAGACCATGAAAATGATATGGATGTAGCCATTGCTTCCATGGAGATTTTCAAAAAATTGAACACCTCTTATCTAGAAGAACATCGGCACATCATTCAGAAGAGCCAAGCCATCGTTTTTGACACGAATTTAGAAGAAGAGGCCTTTCGGTTTGGCGTGCAGCTGTTCAAAGACAATGATTTATTCCTAGACACGGTATCACATACAAAAGCCCTTCGGGCAAAGGACGTCATCGGATATTTTCACACCATAAAGCCAAACCGTCTGGAAGCAGAAGCTTTATCAGGGATCACCATTGTAAGAGAAGATGATTTAAGAAGAGCCGCTACATACTTCCATGATCAAGGTGTGAAGAATGTATTCATCACCCTTGGTGCTGAGGGCGTCTTCTATAGCGATGAACAAGAAGAAGGCATTATGAAAGCACAAAAAATGATCCCTCAAAATGCCACAGGAGCAGGAGACGCCTTTCAAGCGGCCTTAGTCTATGCAGCGCTCCATGGCTATGGCATTAAAGAACAGGTGCGCTTTTCTATGGCAGCATCCATTCTTGCTATGAGTGCCAAAGAAACCATTAATAAAAATCTATCTGTACAAGCCATTGAAAAAATAATGAACCAAATGGAGGAAAAGTAATGAGAGAATTTGTTGTTATGAGTCAAGAGGTCCAAGAAGCATTTGAAAAGGGAAAGCCCGTGGTGGCCTTAGAATCTACCATCATTTCCCATGGGATGCCTTATCCTAAGAACGTGGAAACAGCCTTGAAGGTTGAAGCCATCATTAGAGAACATGGCGCAGTGCCAGCCACCATAGGAATCATCGGTGGTGTGTTAAAAGCAGGACTCACTGAAGAAGAGATTGACTATATGGGGAAAGCACCCAACATTGCCAAGGTGTCAAGAAGAGATATTCCTTACATTGTGGCCATGAAAAGGGATGGGGCAACTACAGTAGCCTCCACCATGATCATTGCGGCCATGGCAGGCATTAAAGTCTTTGCCACAGGAGGCATAGGTGGTGTCCATAGAGGGGCAGAGACCACCATGGATATTTCAGCAGATTTAGAAGAGCTGGGCACAACAGATGTGGCCGTGGTCTGTGCTGGCGCCAAGTCCATCCTTGATATTGGCTTGACTCTAGAATACTTAGAGACCAAAGGGGTACCTGTGTATGGTTATGGCACCGATGAACTTCCTGCTTTCTATACAAGAAAGAGTGGATTCCCTGTGGATTACAGAGTGGATGACCCTGTCACCATGGCTAAGGCGTTAAAAGCCAAGTGGGATCTGGGACTTCATGGTGGTGCACTCATTGCCAATCCCATTCCAGAAGCTTATTCCATGGATGAAGCCTTCATTACGAAGGTCATTGAAGACGCTGTGGTGGAAGCCAAGGAAAAGGGTGTGAAGGGAAAAGATACAACGCCTTTCTTGCTGGCGAAAATCAAAGAGATCACGGGTGGAAATTCCTTAGAGTCCAATATTCAATTGGTCTATAACAACGCAAAAGTTGCAGCGCTTGTGGCGAAAGAATACATGAATTTATAAAAGGGCTTTAATAATTGTTTAATCTTCTCTAGGTACAATGGAACCATCGGCATGAATAAGAGTACTTTTTGTGATGGGAGAAGATGAAGTGATGAACGGACAAAGAATGATAGGGTTTATGGTGACCATGGCCATATTGATCCTGATAGGTGCATTTTTAATAACGTTACTACCTTATATCCTTTTTGGATTGTTGCTAGTATATGTGTACCGCCAATTTATTCGGCCCATCTTTAGTCAGAAGAATGAGCAGGCTCAGGAGTATAAGAGCTACCAAAGTAGCTATGAACGATCTGATGTAGGTGAAGACCCCTTGGCGGATCAAGTGAAAAGTGTTCATGATGATAGCTTTTTCAAGAAAGAGCATAAGGTTATCGATGTGGACTATGATGATGATACCCAATAAACCACAGGACTGAGTAAACGCTCAGTCCTATTTTTCGTCCACACCTTTCTTAGCAGTGTAGAAACATGTTAAGATAGATAAGGAATTAATGGAGGGGAATTATGTACGATTATATTAAAGGACAGTTTAAAGGGATTTATAAAGATTATGTGTCCATTGAAAATGGAGGCATGGGGTATAAGATTTATACGTCTGGCAATTCCATGGCTAGAATGCCCTCTTTAGATGAAGAGACTACCTTGTATCTCATGCAAATTGTTCGAGAAGACTTCATCGGTCTTTACGGGTTTACCACAAGAGAAGAACTGGATCTTTTTTCTGTGCTGATCACCATCAACGGTGTCGGGGCGAAAGCAGCCTTATCCCTTTTGTCAGCCAGTGCACCTGAAAATCTAAAATATGCCATCATTCATGAAAACGAGATGTTACTCATGAAAGCACCAGGCATTGGAAAGAAAATTGCACAAAGATTGATTCTTGAGTTAAAAGGAAAACTCCACCTGGAAGCCCATGAAGAAATGGATGAAGCGGCCAAGCAAAAAGCAGAATCAGAGAACATTTCTAATGAAGCCTTGGCAGCATTACTTACCCTAGGGTATGGAGAAAAAGAAGCATCCAAAGCATTGGCGCAAGTAGAATGTGGTCAAAGCATAGAAAATTTAATTAAGGATGCCCTGAAGCATCTCATGAATTAGGAGGAGGGCTAGGAAATGAAAGAACGAGTGATTACCTCGGAGTTCATGGAGGAAGACCAAGCTAATGAGTACTCCCTAAGACCCCAGAGAATTCATGAGTATATTGGTCAAGAAAAAGTAAAAGAAAACTTGAAGGTGTTTATTCAAGCAGCAAAAATTAGAGAAGAAGCCTTAGACCATGTGATTTTACATGGTCCACCGGGCTTAGGAAAAACCACTTTGGCCAACATCATTGCCAAGGAGATGGGAGGAAGCCTGAAAGTAACTTCTGGACCAGCCATAGAAAAAGCAGGAGATTTGGCTTCTATTTTGACCACGTTAAATGACAATGATGTGCTGTTCATTGACGAGATTCATAGGCTTTCAAGAACGGTGGAAGAAATACTCTATCCAGCCATGGAGGATTATTCTTTAGACATTGTCATTGGTAAAGGAGCCCAGGCAAAATCCATTCGATTAGACTTAAGTCGGTTTACCCTCATTGGGGCGACCACTAGGATTGGCCTCCTGACTTCTCCTTTGAGAGATCGATTTGGGGTGCAGCTGTCCATGGAGTATTATAACTATGAGGAGCTCATGGAGATCATTGTACGAAGTGCCAGTATTCTAAATTTCGACATCCATCAGGATGCGGCCATGGCCTTGGCAAAAAGATCCAGAGGGACGCCACGAATTGCCAATAGACTGCTGAAAAGAGTGCGGGATTTTTCTCAAGTACGAGGAGAAACAAGCATTACAGTGGATACGGCCTTAGAAGCATTGAAGCTTCTAGATGTGGATGATGAAGGTTTTGATCGCATTGATCGTAAAATCTTGGAAGCCATGGTTCACAATTTTAAAGGGGGTCCGGTGGGCGCAGAAACACTATCTTTCTTTATAGGGGAAGAGATGGACACCATAGTTGATGTCTATGAACCTTATCTTCTCCAGAAGGGGTTCATTATTCGAACACCTAGAGGTAGAGTGGCCACGGAGCGAACCTACGAACATTTAGGCGTCACAAAAGATCAGGAAGAACTTTAAGAGAAAGTAGAGCAAAAGAAATGAGGAAAGAATTTGAGAGTAGAAGATTTTAAGTTTGATTTGCCAGAGGAACTCATTGCGCAGCATCCTCTGGAAAAAAGAGATGGCTCTAGGCTTCTTGTTTTAGACAAGCATTCAGGGGCCATAAGCCATAGACAATTTAAGGACCTGCCTAGCCATCTTCAAAAAGGAGATGTGTTGGTCTTAAATGACACGAGAGTTATTCCAGCAAGACTTTTAGGGGTAAAGGAAGACACCAAGGGAAAGATGGAGTTTTTACTCCTCAATCGAAAGCGGTTAGACACCTATGAGTGCTTAGCGAAACCTGGTAAAAGAGCAAGAGTTGGGGCAGAGTTCTCCTTTGGAGACGGTCTCTTAAAAGGCCAAGTGGTAGAAGTATTAGACAATGGAAATCGCCTGGTGACTTTTACCCATGACGGTGTTTTTGAAGAGATATTGGACCAATTAGGAGAGATGCCTCTTCCGCCATATATCAAAGAGAAGCTCAAGGATAAAGAGCGTTACCAAACGGTCTATTCTAGGGCAGAAGGCTCTGCAGCGGCGCCCACAGCGGGGCTCCATTTTACTGAAGCGTTGCTCCAAGACATCAAAGCCTTGGGCGTTGAGCTGGCGTTTTTAACCCTTCATGTGGGCTTGGGGACTTTTCGACCTGTGAAAGTGGAGTCGGTGGAGAACCATGATATGCATGAAGAGTTTTATAGTTTAGATGCCGAAAATGCGGCCATCATCAATGCTGCAAAAAAAGAAGGCAGGAGAGTGATCTCTGTGGGTACCACATCCACAAGAACCTTAGAGACCATTGCCGATGAAGAAGGTTTCGTGAGAGAAGCTTCGGGGTATACAAAGATTTTTATTTATCCAGGGTATAAATTTAAGTGCATCGGTGGTCTGATCACGAACTTCCATTTGCCGGAATCCACATTGATTATGCTGGTTTCTGCACTGGCAGGAAAAGAAAACACCATGAA
>DOKV01000178.1 GCA_003510765.1 Clostridiaceae bacterium
TTACTTTTTCATTTGACCAATAATTTACACAAGACTTTTCTTTTTTCGCTGTTTGTGTCCCTTAAGCACCTACCTTTTGCCTGAAGCTCAATCTCTTTCTCCTCTAAAGAGCCTTAAAAAAAGTCCTCCCATGGGAGGACTTTCTCTCTACTTCATACTATTTTGTGCCAAATAGGCGGTCTCCTGCATCCCCAAGACCAGGTACAATATACCCATGTTCATTCAACTGATCATCGATGGATGCAATGAAGATGTCCACATCCGGATGTGTGTCTTGGAGCACTTTGATGCCTTCAGGCGCTGCCACAAGCCCAACAAACTTCACGCTCTTGGCTCCTCTTTTTTTCAGCATGTGAATGGCGTCCACCGCAGAACCTCCAGTGGCAAGCATGGGATCCACCACGATGACTTCACGCTCTTCGATATCTTTTGGCAGCTTACAGAAATACTCTACAGGTTGTAGCGTGCTTTCGTCTCTGTACAGACCAATATGCCCAACCTTCGCCGCTGGCACAAGCTTCAGCATCCCATCTACCATCCCAATTCCCGCTCTTAGTATTGGCACAATGGCCAGCTTCTTTCCAGAAATGGTTTTGCAATGGGCAATGGCCACAGGAGTTTCAATGTCGATTTCTTCCATAGGGAGATCCCTTGTGACTTCATAGGCCATGAGTGTAGAAATTTCTTCTACCACTTCTCGAAATTCTTTAGACCCTGTATTTTTATCCCGGATGATGGCCAGCTTATGCAAAACCAATGGATGATTAATTTCTGTTACTTTACTCATATTATTCCTCCTAAAGATCACTGTTTTCTTCTTCTAGTAGCGTAATTTTGTCAATTCTATTGGTATGTCTTCCTCCCTCAAATTCGGTGCGCAAAAAAGTATCCACGATGTCTAGGGCCAGTCCTGGTCCCACAACTCGTTCTCCCATGGTCAAGATATTGGCATTGTTATGTTCTCTTGTGGCATGGGCACTGAAGGTATCGTGACAAAGGGCCGCTCGGATTCCTTTGACTTTATTGGCCGCAATGCCGATGCCAATGCCTGTACCACAAATTAAAATGCCAAAATCGTGGGTGTTGTCCACCACAGCCTTGGCCACCACTTTGGAAATATCTGGATAATCACAAGATTCTTCCGTATAGGTCCCAAAATCTTGCACTTCAATTCCCTGGCTTTCTAAATGTTCCTTGACGAGATTTTTCAGTCTCAACCCTCCATGGTCTGACCCCATTGCAATCTTCATGTTTACCTCCTAAAATTCTCAAATTCTGGAATATTTTGAATCAGCTTTCTTAGTTCACTGAAGGTCTCTATATAGACTCCTTCATTCATGCCATAAGGATCTATGACATCTCCATGCTCTCCAGCCAGCTCCTTCAGAGTAAATACCCGTTCTCCACCATAGCGCCGTCGCACTTCTCTTTTTTGCGCTTCGGTCATAGTGATGATGTAATCCGCCTCCATGACATCCACATCTCGAAGCTCTTCGGCATCCCGATCTTTTTGATAGCCATATTCCCTGTAAAGCACTTCTCTTGCTTCCTTAGACAATACACTACCCCGATGAACAAATAGCCCCCGGGATTGCGCCCTGGCCTTCTGATATGTCTCATTAAAAATCACTTCAGCCATGGGACTTCTACAAGTATTGCCCGTACAAATAAATAATACATTCATTTTTTTACACCTCTACTATGTTAAAGGCTGATGCTTTTTTCAAACGATTCATGATGGCTTGCGCCACCCCCACTTCAGGGAATCCTTCTGACAAAATCACCTCTACCCCATGATCATCAAAACATCTGAGTCCTTCAAAAAGGTTCCTTGAAATATCTGCCAAGTCTTCTTCTTTGCCCATGGACACAAAAATGATGTTTTTATTATTATACACTGTCTTACGCTCTTCCGGGGCAAAAATGCCCACGGTTTTTCCAAGAAGCAGTTCTTTTTCCATCGCTTCTATCACCGCTTCTTCTACATCTTTTTTCGCGCCTAGAAAAAGTGTCATGGGTGCTTTGGGTGCATAATGCCTGTATTTCATCCCAGGGGCTTTAGGAATCTCCTCTTCTTGTGCACGGGTTTTTGCTTCATCATAAACGATGGATGCATCCACGTCCCTTAATTCCTCTAAGGTCACAAACCCAGGTCTTAAAAGTCTTGGTGGCTGTACACTATAATCTACTATGGTGGATTCTAATCCTACAATGGCATTGCCATCTCCTAAAATCATCTCCACCAAACCGTCTAAGTCTTCTACACATCTTCTATAGTTGGTGGGACTGGGTCTCCCTGAAATGTTTGCAGAAGGCGCTGCTATGGGGCCACCAAAAGCCTTAATCAAGGCTTTCGCTGTCTCATTCCCAGGCATTCGAACCCCCACAGTATCTAGACCTGCACTGGTTTCTAGGGGGATGAGATCTGTCTTTTTCAAAATGATGGTCAAAGGACCTGGCCAAAAAGCATCCATGAGCATTTGGGCTTTCATGGGCACATCTTTCACATAAGGAGAGAGGTCTTCCTCCACCACATGGATGATCAATGGATTGTCTTGAGGCCGTCCCTTGGCACGAAAAATTTTCTTCACAGCCTCTTTATTTAATGCGTCTGCCCCAAGTCCATAAACGGTCTCCGTGGGAAATGCCACCACACCGCCATCCTTTAATACCTTAGCCGCCCTCATAATCTCTGCTTGATCTATGCCATTGTCAAAATTAATTTTGATTGTATCCATTTTCACTCCTAAAAATGGGGACAGTAATACTGTCCCCCCCTCATTAGTTATTCTTATTACCCATGGCCTTGAGCTTCTCTGCTTGATCGTAACGAATCAATGCATCAAACATCTCTTCCAGGTCTCCATCTAAGAAGGCGTCCAACTTATACAAAGTCAAGTTGATACGATGATCTGTGACTCTGCCTTGGGGATAGTTATACGTTCTGATTCTCTCAGAACGGTCACCTGTACCCACCTGGGACTTTCTTTCATCTGCTATCCCTTTATTTCTTTCTTGTTCTGCCAACTCATAGAGTCTAGAACGAAGAATTTTCAATGCTTTCTCCTTGTTTTTTAGCTGAGATTTTTCATCCTGCACTGCCACCACAAGTCCTGAAGGCATATGGGTAATACGCACAGCTGAATCTGTGGTATTGACAGACTGCCCACCATTTCCTGAGGAACGATAAACATCCACTCGAATATCATTCATATTGATTTCCACATCCACTTCATCCACCTCTGGCAACACGGCTACCGTGGCTGTGGAGGTATGAATTCTACCTGAGCTTTCCGTGTCTGGTACTCTTTGGACCCGATGCACCCCAGACTCATATTTCATCATGGAATAGACCCCATGACCCTTGACCATAAAGACCACTTCTTTAAAGCCACCAATATCTGTCTCATTCAAAGACATGATTTCTACTTTCCATCTATGGCTTTCTGCGTATCTAGAATACATTCTAAAAAGGTTATAGGCAAAAAGAGCCGCTTCATCTCCGCCAGCCCCACCTCGAATTTCCACGAAGACATTCTTTTCGTCATTGGGGTCCTTGGGCAGGAGCATGATTTGCAAATCACTTTCTATGGTTTCTAATTTCACCTTAATGCTGCGCACATCTTCATTGATCATTTCACGCATTTCTTGGTCATCTTCCAGTTGAAGCATTTCCATGTTGGCATCAAGTTCTTCCTTTAAGCCTTTAAACTCTCTATATTTCATCACGATGGCTTCTAAATCAGAGTGCTCTTTCACAAGCTTTTGCCATCTTTCATTATCTGCAATAACACTAGGATCACTGATCCTCATGGTCAGCTCCTCGTATTTTCCTTCCACAAAACCTAATCTTTCTAGCATAATTATTTACTCCTTTAATCTTTCTACTTTCCTATTTAAAAATGACGTAGGAAAGCTAAGTCTCTGGTATGAGCACACCAGAAACCACACGATCAAGACCTGCTAGATCTTTTACGGTTTTCACTAGGCCAAAGCCATTTTCTATCATCATCTTTTCCACCTCTTGACTTTGGTCATAGCCAATTTCAACAATCAGCATCCCCTCATCCTTCAGATGTTCTTTTGCTTTTCGGGTTATTATATCATAAAAATCCAATCCTGTGACACCACCATAGAGTGCCAAGGTCGGCTCGTATGCGCCTACGGTTTTGTCTAAGTTCTTCATATCTTTTTCACTAATATACGGTGGGTTACTGACGATCACATCAAACCGCCCTTCCACCTGCTCAAATAGATCAGAATGAAGAAAAGATACCCGGTCCAAGAGACCTAACTGCGCCGCATTTTCCTTAGACACCGCCAAGGCCTCTTTATTTATATCAGAAAGCGTTACATTTGTAAATTCCATTATTTTTGCAATGGAAAG
>DOKV01000207.1 GCA_003510765.1 Clostridiaceae bacterium
CATGACATGTCTGAAGCCATCAAGATTGCAGACAAAATCTGTATCATGGACAAGGGAGAAATCATCCAATACGATACACCAGAAAACATTTTGAAGAATCCAGTGAATGACTTTGTGTCTGAATTTGTGGGGAAGAATAGAATCTGGGAATCCCCAGAGTATATTCGAGCAGAGGATATCATGATCGAACATCCTGTGACCATCGGACCAGAAGTAACCTTGAACAAGGCATTGGATAAAATGCGCTCTAGTAAGGTAAACAGTCTGCTCATCACAGAAGAGAAAAGCAAGAAGATGCTAGGGCTTGTGAAGCCCAAGCAGATTGCCAAGATCAAAGATCGGCAGCAAGCGGTGAAGGAGATCATGATCCAAGACTTTGCCTTTGCAAAGCCAGAGGATTCCATTGTGGAACTGCTCAAAGTGGTGGATGACAATGCCATTTCAGAGATTCCAGTACTTTCAGAAGATGGAAGGCTCCTGGGACTTGTGACCCAAAACAGTCTCATTACAACCTTGAGCCAGCAGTACTTTGAAGACGGGGAGGTGCTTTAATTGAACGTAATGCAATATTTTTCAAATAATCCAGACCAGGTATTCCGGTTAACCCTGGAACATATCGAGCTCACGGCCATTGCCGTAGGCTTTGCAGTGCTTGTGGGGGTGCCTCTGGGTATTCTCATCAGTTACTTTAAGAAAGCGAGCAAAGCTGTAGTGGGCGGTGCCAATGTGGTGCAAGCCATCCCCAGCATGGCCTTATTGGGACTGGCCATTCCGTTACTAGGGATTGGTTCAGTACCTGCGGTGGTCATCGTAATTCTCTATTCTTTGCTGCCCATTATTAAGAACACTTATACAGGGATTACCAGCATTGATAAGGATACTTTAGAAGCGGCTAAAGCCATTGGGCTCACCAAGAGCCAAGTATTGACCAAGGTACAGATTCCCTTGGCTTTACCAGTGATCATGGCAGGGGTACGTATTTCTGCGGTCACCGCTGTGGGGCTCATGACCATGGCAGCCTTCATTGGCGCAGGGGGACTTGGATTCTTGATTTTCTCAGGAATCAGTACCACCAACGATGCGCAGATTTTAGCGGGGGCTATTCCAGCGGCGGTTTTAGCGCTTCTGGTGGACAACATCTTTAACTTGGTGGAGAAACTGGTGACCCCCATCAGCCTGCAACAAGGTGGCCGAAAGAGCAAAGAAGAGCTGAAGAAGAGTAGAACCATCCAAAAGGGTATTTTATCTGGCGTGGCAGCGCTCTTGGTTGTACTATTTACCGTTACAGCCTTCAGTGGCGGTACTGGTGGAAAAGCATCCATCTCCATTGGTGGAAAAGACTACACAGAACAGTTCATCGTCACCCATCTCATGGCGGATATGATAGAAGATCGCACAGACCTCCATGTGGTGAGGCGAGAAAATTTAGGTGGAACCCAGGTGGCTTTCACAGCGCTACAAACGGGAGACATTGATTTATATTTAGAATATACAGGGACCATCTATGGGGATACCTTAGGGTATGCACCCAACTCGGATATGGTGGAGGTGTATGAAACGTCTAAAGAGGATTTGAAAGAGCTCTATGGTATTGATGCCTTGCCGCAATTTCAGTTTAACAACACCTATGTCCTGTCGGTAACTCAGGAAACAGCGGATCAGTACAATCTAGCCAAAGTAAGTGACTTGGCTCGTGTAGCTGGGGAGCTTACCATTGGGTCTACCTTGGAGTTCTTAAATAGAGAGGATGGGATCATTGGGCTACAAAGACACTATGGTTTTACTTTTGTTAATCAGGTGGGGATCAATGGCGCCAATAAGTATCGTGCCATTGACAGTGGAGAAACAGACATCACTGATGCCTTCTCCACAGACGGACTTCTCAAAAAGTATCAATTGGTGATGCTGGAAGATGATCAAAACTTCTTCCCGCCTTACTATGCAGTGCCTATTTTAAGAAAAGGGCTCATGGAAGAGCATCCTGAAATAGCACCTGTTCTTCAAGAGTTAGGGCAAGTGCTCACAAATGATGTGATGGTGGAGCTGAACTATAGAGTGGATGAGCTTCAGCAGCAGCCAAGACAAGTGGCCAGAGAGTTCCTTGTGGAGCAAGGGCTCATCGAGGACTAGGCTATCTACCCTTGAAAGGGGATAGATATGTAGTAAAAAATAGAAGAACAATTAAAACTGTAGAAAGTTTGTATGTGATGCAAACCTTCTACAGTTTTTCTTTTGTCTTGAATTAGGTAGAGCGTATGTCAAAGGGGTGGAGGTTGAAAAGCACCCCTTTGACAAAGGTGCACTTTTGCAAAAACAAACAAAGTGGATCGCCTATGAAGAGATGTGGAGTACGCTGCTGAGTCCAAGAACCTACTGAATTTATAAAATGTCGAATGCGAAGTTTCAATCATGTAATATTAAATTTTAAAGTCTAAATAATGGAATTATCGTAAATGTCGAATAAAAAACAGAATATAATCAAAAATCATGTCGAATTATTATTGACAATTCCAGACTCTATGTTAGAATGACAATATAAGTAGACATAACTCGACAAAATATATAGATAGAATTTGTCGAAAGATAAGACCTTAGAGAGGAGAGAGAAATGTGAGTACGTCAAAGAGTAGTGGCAAAGCAATGGAAAAAGTGATGAAAAGGATCAGTGCCACGACCATGGTCGGGGTAGTGATCCTAGCTGTGCTTCTGGCAGGAACAAGACTTGTGGGGTTGACCCCATATTCTGTTATTTCTGGGAGCATGGAACCTGCCTACCGTGTAGGATCCTTGATTTATGTACAAGAGGTATCACCTGATGCGGTGGAAGTGGGAGACCCCATCACCTTTGTCTTCAATGAGAATTTGGTGGTGGCCACCCATAGAGTGGTGGATATTCGAGAAGATGGTCAATTTGTCACCAAAGGTGATGCCAATAGTGCTGTGGATGGTGCCCCAGTACATCCCAACAATCTACTGGGCGTTCCAAGATTCACCCTACCGTACTTGGGATATGTATCGGTATTTCTTTCCACCAATTATGGAAAGATTTTCTTGCTAGGTGTTGCTGCACTGCTACTACTGTCCATGGTTTTTCCAGAAACAGAAAAACCAAAACATGGAAAGATCCCAGATAAAAGGGAGGTGGCAGACTGAATCATTTTTTTGTACCTTGTAAACCTTCAGCTATTAAAAAAAGTGAGGTGTCCATTATGAAAAAGAAATTTAGTATCCTTGCCGCTTTGGTTCTGGTGCTAGCAGTGTCCCTTACAACCCTGGCGTTTTTAACCGCCGAAACAGACGCGGTGACCAATACCTTCACCATCGGTGACATCAACATTGAACTAGATGAAGATGATTTTGAGCAAGGCAGTAAAATTTATCCAGGGGTTACCATTGATAAGACTCCTGTAGTCACAGTACTGGCAAACTCAGAACCCACGTATCTTTATGTATTGATTGAAAATCAGTTGTCTCCTCATGGCGTTCTA
>DOKV01000001.1 GCA_003510765.1 Clostridiaceae bacterium
CCCACATCCATGAGGGTTTCAATCTTCCGATGAATCCTAGGGAGATTCTCAAAGAATCGATAGGCCTCTTCCACGGTCATCTCCAAGATGTCGGAAATATTTTTCCCTTTGTATTTCACTTCCAAGGTCTCTCGGTTATACCGTTTGCCCTTACACACTTCGCAAGGCACATAGACATCGGATAAAAACTGCATTTCAATTTTAATAATCCCATCTCCAGAGCAAGCCTCGCAGCGTCCCCCTTTGACATTAAAGGAGAATCTTCCTGGCTTATAGCCCCTTGCTTTCGCTTCTGGAGTATTGGCATAGAGTTCTCTGATCCGATCAAAAATGCCCGTATAGGTGGCAGGATTGGACCGAGGTGTTCGTCCAATGGGGCTTTGATCAATGTCGATGATTTTATCGATGTACTCAATCCCCGTTACAGCATCATGCTTTCCTGGCAAGATTCGGGCTTTGTTCACCTTACGATGCACAGCTTTGTAGAGAATCTCATTGACCAAAGTAGACTTCCCAGAACCAGAAACCCCTGTCACTGCAGTGAGCTTTCTTAAAGGAAAGGCTACACTTACATCCTTCAAGTTGTTTTCTCTAGCTCCTTTCACGGTGATCTTCGTCCCATCTCCAGCACGTCTCTCCTCTGGCACATGAATCTTCATCTCTCCCGTGAGGTACTTGGCCGTGATGCTTTTCTTAGAGCGCATCACTTGCTTTACCGTCCCTTTGGCCACCACTTCTCCCCCATGTTCCCCGGCTCCTGGGCCAATGTCCACCACATAATCTGCACTTCTTATGGTGTCTTCATCATGTTCCACCACAATGAGGGTGTTGCCATTGTCCCGTAAAGCTTTCAAGGTTTCGATGAGCTTGTCGTTGTCTCGTTGATGGAGCCCTATGGAAGGTTCATCCAAAATATAAAGGACGCCCATGAGACTAGACCCAATCTGTGTAGCCAGCCTAATACGCTGGGCTTCTCCTCCGGATAAAGTCCCCGCATTTCTAGCCAAGTTGAGATAATCCAGACCCACATTCACCAAGAAAGAGAGCCTAGCTTCCACTTCTCGTATGATTTGATCCCCGATGATCAGGTCTCTTTCAGAGGGTTTGTAGCTTTTGATGAATGCCAGTGCTTCCACAATGCTCATGGTGGTAAACTCGTAGATGTTCTTCCCAGACAAGGTCACGGAAAGCACTTCCGGCTTCAACCTTGCCCCATTACAGGTGGGGCAGGGGTTGCTGCTCATAAACTGCTCAATTTCTCCTTTGATGTAGTCTGAGCTAGATTCCAGATATCGCCTCTTAAGGTTGTTCACTTCTCCCTCATAGGCGTAGTGATACTCCCCTTTGGCATAGTTTTTGGTATAAAAAACCTTTAATTTCTTTCCTCGGGTGCCATAGAGCAGGAGGTCCACAATGTTTTCTGGCAGCTCCTCTATGGGCGTATCCAAATCAAAGTCATATTCTTTGGCCATGGCTGTAAGAATACCATAAGTCCAAGAATCTTCCTTAAGTCGTCCATCTCCCCAGGAGGCTATGGCGCCTTCTAAGATGCTCTTAGAACGATCTGGAATCACCAGGTCTTCATCTATTTCTAATAGGGTCCCTAGTCCATCACAATGCTCACATTTCCCGTAAGGGGCATTGAAGGAAAAGAGCCTGGGCTCTAACTCTTCGATCCCAATGTTGTGTTCTGGGCAAGCAAACTTTTCTGAGAAAACCAGATCTTCTCCCTCCAGTACATTGATGATCACCGTACCTTCTGCCAATCGTAATGCTTGTTCAATGGACTCAGAGAGCCTTCCTTTGATGTCTTCCCGAATGACCAATCGATCCACCACAGCTTCAATGGAGTGCTTATGGGTCTTTTTCAGTTTCACGTCTTCTTCAGAGATGTCGATGATGATTCCATCCACTCTTGCACGCACATACCCTGCTTTTTTGATGGTCTCAAAAACCTTCTCGTGCTCCCCTTTCTTCCCTTTGATTAAAGGGCTGAGCACTTGTATCCGGGTCCTCTCTGGCAGTTCCATGACCTTATCCACCATCTGATCCACACTTTGAGAAGAGATTTCTCTGTGGCAAATGGGACAATGAGGCACACCTAATCGAGCATATAGTAGTCTCAAATAATCATAGATTTCTGTCACCGTACCCACGGTGGACCGGGGGTTTTTGGATGTGGTCTTTTGATCAATGGCAATGGATGGACTTAATCCTTCAATGGATTCCACATCTGGTTTGTCCATTTGCCCTAAAAACTGTCTCGCATAAGAAGACAAAGACTCCACATACCGCCTTTGCCCTTCTGCATAGAGGGTATCAAAGGCCAAGGAAGATTTTCCTGAGCCTGATAGCCCTGTAAGAACCACCAGCTTATCCCTGGGGATCTCCAAGCTGATGTTCTTGAGATTATTCACTTTTGCACCTTTGATGACTATATTTTTCATAATTTCTCCTGATTCAATCGCTATGGCTATCCCTTACGATTCCTTATGAGTTCTTTTTTCAGTTTGCCAATTTCATCTCGAATATAGGCGGCCTTCTCAAACTCCAGTTCTCTGGAGGCCTTATACATATCCATTTCCAACTTCTTGATGAGTTTTTCCAAATTCTCTTTATTATACTGCACCGCATCTTCCATGGACTCAAATTCTTTCACCTCATCCACCACCTGTGATATTTCCAAGACATTTCGGATTTCCTTTTTGATGGTGGTGGGCGTAATGTTGTGCTCCTGATTGTAAGCTTCTTGAAGGGTCCTTCTTCGCTCCGTCTCTTTCATAGCCCGTTCCATGGATCCTGTGATGCGATCTGCATAAAGGATGACTTTACTCTCACTGTTACGCGCAGCACGACCAATGGTCTGGATGAGTGAAGTCTCTGAGCGTAGAAACCCTTCCTTATCTGCATCCAAAATAGCCACCAAAGCCACTTCAGGAATGTCTAAACCTTCTCTTAACAGATTGATCCCCACCAGCACATCCACCTCACCCAGTCTTAGATCCCGAATGATGCGCATCCGTTCCATGGTATCGATGTCGGAGTGCATGTAGGTAATTTTCAGTTCTAGATCCTGAAAATATTTGGTCAAATCCTCGGCCATACGCTTGGTTAATGTGGTGATGAGCACACGAAACCCTTTGGC
Source organism: Clostridiaceae bacterium (assembly GCA_003510765.1). Classification (GTDB taxonomy): domain Bacteria; phylum Bacillota; class Clostridia; order Clostridiales; family Clostridiaceae; genus Proteiniclasticum. The sequence goes on from DOKV01000001.1 coordinate 3,146, forward strand.
AATGGTCTTTTGAATCTCATGATACAGATCATCAATTTGTCCCTCCACGGGATGGATAAGCACTTCTGGGTCCATAAGACCTGTGGGCCTGATGATCTGCTCTGCGGTGATGGCAGAGTGTTCCTTCTCATATTTTGACGGTGTGGCAGACACAAAGAGTACTTGATGGATTTTCTCTTCAAATTCTTCAAACTTCAAAGGTCGATTATCATAGGCTGAAGGCAATCGAAATCCATAGTCCACAAGGCTTTGTTTTCTGGAACGATCTCCTGCATACATAGCCCTGAGTTGAGGCAGGGTCACATGGCTTTCATCGATGAAGATGAGAAAGTCCTCCGGAAAGTAATCTAGTAATGTTTTCGGAGGCGTATTGGGCGCTCGGCCATCTAGTATTCTGGAGTAATTCTCAATGCCTGAGCAGTAACCCATCTCCAGCATCATTTCAATATCAAAGTTCGTCCTTTGACGAAGTCTTTGGGCCTCTAAGAGTTTGTCTTGACTGTTGAGCTCTCTTACACGGCTTTCCATCTCTTCTTCAATCTGAGTGATGGCCCTGGTGAGGTTCTCATAAGAAGTGGCAAAGTGAGAGGCTGGGAAAAACACTGTATGAGAAAGCTCTGAGAGAATTTCTCCTGTGAGCACATCAAATTCACGAATGCGTTCAATTTCATCGCCAAAGAACTCAATACGGATCCCCCTACTGGACTCATTGGCAGGAATGACATCTAATAAATCTCCCCGGACCCGAAAGGATCCTCTGGCAAAATCTATGTCATTGCGCTCATATTGAATCTCCACCAGCTTTCTGATGATGTCATCTCGATCTTTGATCATCCCAGGGCGCAAAGAGATGGAAAGATTCTTATATTCATCTGGATTACCCAACCCATAAATACAGGATACCGACGCCACAATAATCACATCTCGGCGCTCAAAAAGCGCTGAAGTGGCAGAGTGACGAAGTTTATCTATTTCCTCGTTGATGGAGGAATCTTTTTCAATATAGGTGTCCGTTTGGGCTACATAAGCTTCTGGTTGATAGTAATCATAGTAGGAGACAAAATACTCCACGGCGCTATCAGGAAAGAACTCCCGAAACTCCGAGGTGAGCTGGGCTGCCAACGTCTTATTGTGGGCCAAAACCAATGTTGGCCGTTGCGTTCTTTCAATGATGTTGGCCATGGTAAAGGTCTTTCCTGAACCCGTGACCCCCAAAAGGGTTTGCCCTTTGTTGCCTTTTTCAATGGAGGCTACCAATTTATTTATGGCTTCTGGTTGATCTCCCGTGGGTTGATAAGCTGATGCTATTTTAAACGTTCCTTCCACTTTTTGTCACCTCTTCTCTTCTATCTATCCATTATACACTTCTCCACTAAAATAGTACATATGTTCACTTATTGTTTACAGCACTACTTTAGGAACTTTCTGCTTTCATTTTGAAAAACTCCCCACTGGGAGGCACCACCAAAATCCCTGTGCTGGTGCCTGGTTTGATGAGAAATGAAAGCTCTTTTGCCTGGCCATCTTCTCCTCGCGCTTTTAAGGACACCGGCCGCTCATAAGACAAGGTCCCCAGAAAAGCCACCACACTTTTGTAGGTAGGTTTTCTGCCATCCACTTCCACAAGGCGATCTCCCGATCGAAGACCTTCTTCATAAGCCTTGCTTTTGGTGTGTACTTCTAAAACCACAATTTCCTCTTCAGTAGAAATGAAATAGGGCTTTCGCCTGCGCTCAAGAAGTCTATATACCCCTTTTTCTAGAAACAAAATCATGGGCACCAAGGGGAGTAAAAGATAAGTCCACTCCATGAAAAAGCTTACAACATAAGCCGACAGTAATACCAGGCTCCCCACAAGGATTTTCAATCCACTAAACACTTGAAGGCTTTGCTTCTTCGAAAAAGTCATCACCGTTTCACGAAGGGAAAAGAACTGAAACAAAGGCAAGAAAAACAACGCTCTGCCCAAAATGGTCCCGGCAGTGGCATAAAACCCCAGGACTCCTGGGAGCATAAAGCTCTTCTTCACTTGGAACCCTCCCCGGATCTCTTGATCCCTGGAAAGGATCACCGGCAAGTACCCCTTTTCTCCCTCTAGGAGAATAAGGAGCCCTTGAACCATCAAGGAGATGCCCACCAGTAAATACATGTGAATGAGATCAAGGGAAGACAATAAATTCTCTTGGAGTAAATACTTCAGTAGAAATACCCCCACAATATGGATGCCCAAATTCACATACCTAGAAAATCTGGATAAGGCAAATACCGTGAGCATGAATATGATCTGTACCTCCAGATAGGCATAAAACCCAATGTGGAACACACCGGCTAAAATACTGATTAGCGCGCCTCCCAAAATTCCCCACATCAAACGATAGAAAGTGAAAACTAGGGGAGAGCTTTCACCATCCCCTAGCACTAGTTTTCTTAATGATGCTTCCTTGGTCTCTTCCACATAAAAAACCACGGAAACCATGAGGAGAATAAGCATTTGGGGAGAAGCAAACATTTTGATGAATCCTAAAAGGATTTCTTCATACATACTTCGTCCTCTTTCTATTCTCTAATTTTTACCACGAAGAATGTCCACCGCTTTTTGAAGCTGAGCGTCATTCTCAAAGGTCAGTGGAGACTCCACATCCTCTGCCAAGGAAACCACCACATCAGGCACAATGCCTTCTCCATGGATATTCACCCCTAGGGGAGAATAATAGGAGGACACAGTGACTTTCACTCCTTCTTTGTTTCCTACATTAAAGACCATCTGAACAATGCCCTTGCCAAAGGATTTCTGTCCCACAATGGTTGCTGCATCATAATCTTTAAGGGCACCAGCCACTACTTCTGAAGCAGAAGCACTTCCCTCATCTAAAAGCACCACCAAAGGTTCGCCTAGGAAGGAACCTCCTCTGGATAGATACTCTTTCTTTTGTTCAAATCGATCCAAGGTATACAACACGGTTTCCCCTTTATCCACAAATAAGGAGACTACATCCACCGCTTCATCCAAATACCCCCCAGGATTTCCTCGTAGATCTAGCACAAATCCTTTTGCGCCTTGGTCTCTCAACTCTTCCATGGCTTCTTTCACTTGCTTGGCGGTACCCGAGGTGAACTGTAGCATGGTCACATGCCCAATGTCTCCATCCACCATTTCACTGGTGACATTGACTAAGGTTATGCTGGCTCGAACAATGGTCACATCCTTTTCAACGCCATCTCGAAGAATGGTCAGCTTCACCGCTTCTCCCTCTTCTCCTTTAATGACAGAAACAGCTTTGTCCATCTCTGTACCCTTATATTCTACGCCTTCCACCTTGATGATGAAATCTCCTGCACGAAGACCTGCTTCATAGGCAGGGGTTCCTTCAAAAGGCGTGATGATGACGATCTTGTCTTCTTTCACGCCCACCATGACACCTATTCCTACATAGTTCCCTTGGCCATCACTGAGGAAATCAGCATACTCCTCTTGATTGAAAAACACGGTGTAAGGATCCCCTACGGCATTTACCATGCCTCGGATGGCACCTTCTAAAAGCACTTCTTGGTCCACAGCTTGATAATACTGTGTGTTGATGACTTCTCTTACCTGAAACAGCTTATCAAAAGAAGGATCCTCTGAGGATCCAGCACCCGGGATCACCGAAGGGGCATTTAAAGATCCGTAAATGGACCCTCCAAAAAAGGACCCCATGGCCACCACCAAGAGCAGCAAAAACACAATGAATTTATTGGCCCCTCTTTTTCTTTCTTCCTCATACATGATGTTTCCTCCTCCTAAAGCATGCTCAATAACGATGGTTTCATTATACATCCAGGAAGCGTTTTAGTGCAATAAAACTTCCTAATGCACCGATGACGATGCCCGTGATGCCAAATTGCCATGAGAAGCTGCTTAAGATTTGGTCCGGTGTCACCAGCTCTGCATAAAACAAACTCTGGGTAATATCTGCATAAATTAGCTGATAGGAAAAATAGACCACAGCCACAGAAATCACGCCACCAATGAGACCCATGATCATCCCTTCAATGAGGAAGGGCCATCTGATGAACCAATCTGTGGCACCCACAAATTTCATAATGCCGATTTCTCGACGTCTTGCATAAACGGTGAGTTTGATGGTATTGGAAATGAGGAACAAGGAGACCAGGACCAAGATCACAAAGATTACTACACCCATGGTACGGATGATTTTGGCTAGTCCAATGATGCGTTCCACGGTTTCTCGTTCATTGCCCACATCTTCCACGCCACGAACATTATCTAGAGCATTTTCCACTCTCATGGCCGCTTCAGGCTCCAAAAGGCTCACCACATAAGAGTTTGGTAAAGGATTTCTGTCTTCAGAGAACCCTGCTAAAATGGCGTTGTCCTCCCCTAGTCTTTCTTTAAACTGCTCAAAAGCCTCTTCTTTGGACTCATAAACCACTTCCCGAACCCCTTCCACAGAACCCAAAATGGTTTCTATGTTGTTTCGCTCAGCGGTGGTAATTTGGTCTATCAAATAGACCTTAATCTCTACTTTAGACTCCACAGATTCCACACCCATGTTGATGGTCTGGGCCACCAACAAAAACACACCAAAGATAAAGAGTGTAGCCGCCACCGTAATGACACTGGCCACAGTGATGGTTTTATTTCTTTTCAAACTTTTTAGTGCATCAAAAACAAACATCCTAATTTTCTGCATCAAACTCGTACCTACCCTTCTTTTCATCTCGAACGATTCTGCCCTTTTCCAGCGCAATAACCCTTCTCTTACTTGAATCCACAATATCCTTGGCATGGGTAGCCATGAGAACGGTGGTGCCTGCTTTGTTGATGTCCATAATGAGCCTCATGATATCTTTGGCCGTTTCTGGATCAAGGTTTCCTGTGGGCTCATCTGCAATAAGTATCGTTGGGTTGTTGGTAATGGCTCTTGCCAAAGATACCCTTTGCTGCTCTCCACCGGAAAGCTCATTGGGGAAACTTTTTGAACGATCTGACAATCCTACCAAAGCCAGTACCATGGGGACCCTTCGCCTTATTTCTTTAGGCGTGGCATCGATCACTCGCATGGCAAAGGCTACATTCTCATAGACATTCAGATTGGGGATCAATCGGTAATCTTGAAACACCATACCAATCTTCCGTCGATAATACGGCACATCCTTCCGGGTGATTCCTCTTAAACTTTTGTTCCCCACGATGATTTCTCCCATGGTAGGATCCACTTCTTTCAACAGCATTTTGATAAAGGTAGACTTTCCAGCGCCACTGGGGCCCACCAAAAACACAAATTCTCCGGGTTCAATTTTGATACTGATGTCATTTAAGGCCACCACTTGATTGTCATATTTTTTCGTCACATTTTTAAATTCAATCATCTTACATCTCCCACTTGTCTTCCCCCGGGAACTTCTATAAAAAAAGTGCCTCGGGAAAGTTCTTCTGTGAGTCCACAGCACCCTTTCTCTAGGCACGTTCTAGGTCTTCACAAGTATACATTATTCCATAATCATGTGAAGATTTTATGAAGAATCCCAAGGCACTAAAACAACTTGGGGCACTTATGATTTCAAGTCCATGAACCCCTCTCCCAGTACTTCATGGACTTCATTAACAGAAATGAAGGCTCTGGGGTCAATTTCTTTGATGAACCCTCTTAACCGAATGTACTCTCTTCGACTTAAAATCACATACAAAATCTGAATATCTTCAGAGGTATAGCCCCCATATCCGTTTAAAACGGTACAAGATTTATCCATTTCTGTAATGATAAAGTCGATGATTTCTTTTTCTCTTCTACTGATGATCATCAGTTCTTTGGAGGTGTTAAACCCTAAAATCAATCGATCAATGAGTGTCCCATTGATGACAATGGCTAAGAGGGCATAAAGGCCCGCCGTAATCCCAAAGGTGGCCAAGCTGGTGAGCCCGATGAGGAAATCCACTGCCAACAGGGCCTTACCAATATCCATATGGATGTATTTGTTCAAAATTTTGGCCAGGATGTCTGTGCCTCCTGTGGAAGCGCCATAGTTGAAGACCATGGCCATACCAATCCCAATGACAAAGGTCCCTACAGCTGCATTGATGAATAAATCCTCTGACAACACTTGTGGCGGGAAGAAGGTTTCCATGGTCCACATGATGAAGGATAATCCAAAGGATGCATAGAGCGTTTTGGCGCCGAAGCCACCTCCCACGGTGAAAAAAGCAATGGTGAACAAAATCACATTAAGAATCAAAATGATGGCACCCACAGGGACCATGGGCAGAAAATGGTTGATGATGATTCCAAGGCCCGATACCCCTCCTGCGGCGATGTTGTTGGGAATATGAAAATACTCAAGGCCAAAGGCCACCAAGAAAACCCCCAAGGAAATCATGACAAAATCTTTTAAACTAAAGCCTTTCAATATCTTTTTCAAATGAACCCTCCTTTTGATCCACAAATCTCTTGGGCATACTAAACCCTTGACCCAATACTTCTGTGGTGCTACTCACGGTCACAAAGGTGTCCGGATGATGTGCGCGTAAATACGTCTTCAAATTGACAAATTCTTTGGTGGACAAGATGGTATAAATCACGTAGGTACCTTCTCCAGAAAAAGCACCTTCGCCGGCAAAGATGGTGGCGCCTCGTTCTATATGATGCACGATATACGCCCTGACTTCCTCTTTGTCCTTGGTGATGATGAACACTTGCTTCTTCTCATTGAAGCCTCCCACCACGCGATTGATGACCATGCCGTTGAGGAAGGTGGCAAGACCTGCATAAAGGCCTCTCTCCAACCCAAAAAAGGCAGCCACCAAAACCACCACCATAAGATCAATGATGGTCATAGAGAGGCCCATGGAAAGATTCAGATATTTATTAAGAATCTTTGCAAGGATGTCTGTACCACCGGTGGATGCATCTTGATTAAAGACCATGCCAAGACCTGTGCCCAGCATCAAGATGCCTAGGAGCGATGCCAGCATCAAATCCTCTGTGATTCGACTAGGAGAAATGATGTTCTCAATGATCCACATAAATCCCGATAAAGAGAAGCTGGCATAGAGGGTTTTCAACCCAAAACCACCTCCCAGTAGTCGGAAAGCTACTAAGAACAACAGTCCATTTAAGAGGATCACATAAGAGGACACGGACATCACCGGTAGGATGAAATTTAAAATAAGTCCTAAACCAGAAACCCCTCCTGGGGCGATATTATTGGGCACAAAAAATAGCTGTATGGCCATGGCCACCAGTGCTGCACCCAGAGTAATGAGTATATATTCTTTTGATTTTTTCATCTCTTCTCCTACACGTACGTTTTTCTGGACACTTCTTGCCCATTTTTCAGATAGATTCTTGGCACTCGTTTAGAGATGGCACATGTGATCTCATAAGAGATGGTACCCAAGATGTCCGCCAGATCATCCGCGGTGAAAGAAGCCTCTCCCTCTTCCCCCATGATGGTCACCACATCAAGTCTTTCTACTCCTTCCACATCCGTCACATCCACCATCATATGGTCCATACAAATAGCGCCCACTTGAGGGCATAATTGCCCATGGACGATGACCTTGGCTTTGTTGGAAAGATTTCTAAAATAGCCATCTGCATATCCAATGGGAATGGTGGCGATGCGTGTTTCTTCCCGGGTGGTGACAAATTTATGTCCATAACTGATGCCCGTACCTTTTTTATAGGTTTTCAGCTGAATGACCTGTCCCTTAATACTCATCACCGGCTTTAAAGAAAGGCGACCTTGTTCCACTTCCCGTGAGGGATGATACCCATAAAGAATAATCCCCGGTCGAACGCTTTCCAGGTAGGTTTCAGGGAGATCTACAATGGCGGCACTATTGGCCACATGCTCGTGGGTGAAGTGCACCCCTTGTTCCTTTAAATGAGCCATGGCCTCTTGATACCTTTGTATTTGCTCCTTTGTGAAGGTCTTATCTGCCTCATCTGCAGAAGCAAAATGCGTATAGATACTATCTAGCTCAATATGAGAGAGCTCCTTCATAGCCACCACATCCTTCAGCCCTTCCTTGGTGGGCAAAAAACCCACACGACTTATGCCCGTATCCAAGGAGATAAGTACTTTTGCTTTTCTCTCCAAGGACTTCGCCACCTCATTAAGAGCCATTGCATCTTCATAGCAAAGACAGTTTAAGACCAAGTCTGCCTGGATGGCTTCTTCAAAATAGGATTCTGGTGTATAGCTCAGCACCATAATAGGCTCTTGTACGCCGCTATGCCGAAGCTCTAAAGCTTCCGTAATCACTGCAACCCCAAAGCCCTCTGCACCGTTTTCACTGATGGTTTTGGCCACTTCTGTGGCACCATGACCGTAGGCATCCGCTTTGACAATGGCAATGAGCCTGCTATTGCCCACCAAAGCCTTAATATTTCTTACATTTTCTGCCAAGTGGTCCAAATTGATTTCTGCCCAAAGGGGCCGCATCTTGTCCTTGTGCATGATGGCTATTGTCCTCCCTATCCTACTGTTTATCCACATAAAATTTTGTCCATCCCTTATCTTACCACAGACCTTTGGGGTATTTCATCCATAATCCTCAAAGTTCTTCCTTCTTTCAAGAAAATCATAAGCACTTTTAGCGCTTCTCTTGCAAGGATTTTAACGCTTTGGGCACTCCTTTTAAGAGATCACTGGCTTTGATGCTATAGTGGGTTTTCCCAAGCTCCTGACCAACGAGTCCATGAAGATAGACGCCAAGAATCGCCCCTTTCATGGGCGAGAGGCCTTGGGCAATGAAAGCCGAAATGATCCCCGTTAATGCATCTCCCATGCCCCCTTGGGCCATGGCAGAAGTACCCGTGGTGTTCACATACACTTCCTCCCCATCGGTGACGATGCTTTGATAGCCTTTCAGCACCAGCACCACCCCATGTTCTTTGGCAAAGGCTTTGGCATAGTCCAGGCGATGGGCTTCTACTTCTGCTTTAGAGATGCCTAAAAGCCTAGCCATCTCCCCGGGGTGAGGAGTCATGATCACTGGAAAAGATAAGGATTTTAGTAGTTCTGTTTTCCCTTCGAGGACGTTGAGGCCATCGGCATCTAGCAACAATACCTTCTTCGTCCCAGCCATCTCTTGTAGTATCTGAATGACACGTAAGAGGAGCTTATAGGCTTCTCTGCCCGTGCCAAGACCTGGCCCAAAAGCCACCACTTGAGCCTTTAGAACACCTTCCTCAATTTTCTCTAAAGGCAACCCCATGGCTTCTGTTAACCTTGGCATTACCATGGCCAAGACGGCATCTTCACTACTTAAGCGAACCAGTCCTGCTCCGGAAACCAAAGCCCCTTCCGTGGCCAGGAGTGCTGCCCCTGTATATCCAAAAGACCCAGCTACAACAAGGACTTCTCCATACTCATTTTTATGTCCCGTGACCACTCTTTTAGGCACCAGGATGGACGCCATGGCTTCATCTAAAAGAAAGACTTTATCGTCCAAGGATGCCTTGGCTTTCTCTGGGATCCCCACAGGGCATACCACCACTTCTCCTAAGTAGGGCAAAGCATCATAGTTCAAGAACCCTTTTTTATATCCTTCAAAGGTAACGGTTTTCCTGGCAATAACCGCCACAGGTTTGGGCACCCCTTCACTGGCGCATAGCCCCGATGGTACATCCACAGACAATACCCTCTTGGCACAGCCATTGATGGCTTTAATGAGATTCCTATAAAATGGAGAAACTTGACCCTTGATTCCTGTCCCCAATAAAGCATCCACCACCCAGTCTGCTTCCCTTAAAGCTTCTTGAAAAACCCCTAAATCTGCATTGTCTTCTATAAGTGTCACTGGAATCTCTTCTTTTTCCACCATGGCGTAAAAAAGCGCTGCGTCTCCATGATAGTCCTCTCTTCTTGCTGTAACAAAAAGCTCTACCTCTTTCCCCCGTTGCCAGAGCTTTCTGGCTAAGGCGAAGGCGTCCCCTCCATTGTTCCCTTTTCCAGCCACCAAGACAAAGTAGGAAGCGCCTAAATCCAGTTCATCTAATAGTGCCTGTGCCGCGGTATCCATCAAGAGAACTCCTGGAATGCCATATTCTTTTATGGCCAGCGCATCCAATGCACGAATAGTTTTAGTATCATAGACTCTCATGGCGCTAACCCTCCTCAATCACTACCATGGCGGTGGCCCGCTCCCGATCATGGGAAATGCTCAGATGTAGACGGAAATTTTTCTCCCCAAAACATCTCTTGAGATGTGGCAGAAGCAGCACTTCATTGAATAAAGGTTTGCCCAAAGGATCCTTGAGCACCTCCATATGAAGAAAGGAGATTTCTCTGATGCCTGTGCCCAAAGCTTTGGCCAAGGCCTCTTTGGCTGCGTAGACCCCTGCCAAGCTCTCCACCTTTTTATCGGATAACCACAAAAGCTCGGATGCTGTGAAGACTCTTTTCTTCTTGTCTTCCGTGGAAAACACCTTCTCCACCCGATGTATTTCTATAAGATCAATGCCGATGCCTAAGACCATAGCCCATTCCCCCTCTTTTTTTCTCATTATATAACATCTTGGCTTCTAACAACCTTTCCTCTGCCTGGTTCCTTAAATTGTTTTCAAATGTTCATGTTATTCCCCAAAACTAAAGCACAAGATGTCTCCTTTACTTTTCCATCTATCATGAGAGGAAAAGTAACTGTCGCATCTTTCAGGAAGTAGTACTGATTGTTCCAGATCAAACGGGTCTTCTCAGAACAGGAGCCTTCACTTTTTTTCTGCTTTTTAGTGGACTCTTCTTTTTTGAGTCTCATGGTAGATTCAGCCCTCTGTATACTAGTGAAAGACAGAACGGACAACCTGTATGGCCCTTACTGAAGCAAAAAGATCTACGATGCGTCCCAATAAAGAAAAGGCTTTCTCTAATTCGTTTTAAGAAAGCCTTAGATCTATAACTGCTATTTTTCTTCTTTCAGTAGATCTTGCACCTTTTCTTTCAACGCATGAAACTTCGTTTTTTGAGGATCCTCTTCTTCTACAAGTTTTTCTACTTGATACTTTTTCTTCATTGCCAAGGTTTCTTTTCGCCGATGTCGAAGTTTCCGAAGATAAGGCCGCTGAATTTGCCTGTACTCAATGAGGTAGGCATTTAAGGTAGCCCCCAAAATCATGATGATGGAGGTTAAAAGCAGCCATAAGAGCAAGGCAATGAGAGCGCCCAAGGCGCCATAAAATCTAGAATAATTGGCAAAGTTATTGATATAGAACTGGAAAGCAAAGGTAACCACAATCCAGACCACCGTGGAAAATAGTGCGCCTGGGAAGGCATAGCGAAACCGTACACTTTTCACAGGAATAAACATAAAGGCCAAGGTCAATACGCCAAAAATCAGTGCCACAGGCACCGTGATGCGGAGTACTTCGATGAGCCCTTCCGTAGGAAAGTGCGGAAAATAGGTCGCCACAACATTTAGTATTTGACGGCCAAAGACAATACTCACCAAAGCTATGAGGATGGAAGCTGCCAATTGAATGACCCAAAGTATAGAAAATATATATTTCACGATGATGTTACGCTTTTCTGTGAAGCCCATGGAGCGATTCATGGCTTTCATAAAAGCACGAAACCCCCCAGAGGCCGCGTATATTGCTGCAAAGACAGAGGCTGAAAGAAGGCCACTTCTTTGGACCAGAACAAGATCCAGTACAGGCCCACTGATGAGCTCATAAATCTCTTTGGGTAAACTACTTTTCATGAGCTCTAAAATATAGGTGGCGTCCAGTCCCATATAAGCAATCAACGATAGTAAAAAAATCAAAAAAGGGAAAATAGATAGCAAAAGTCCATAGGTCAATTGATAAGCATATACAATATTATCGTCCTTACCTATTTTCAAGACCAATCCCTTCATAAATACAATGGTTTTCTTCATAAACTCCCTGTACAACCAGGTTTACTCACCTCATTTTCATCCATGTTATTCTCATTATACAATAGCTTTCGCCTAGAACCTTTGAAAGGACCGTGAACAATTAGAAAATATCAATCGAGTAGGGGGAAATTTCTTCCCCCTCTCACACCACCGTACATGCCGTTCGGCATACGGCGGTTCAATTCAAATAATAATCTGTACAACTGATGAGTCCTCGCCTTGCGAGGACTTCTTTTGATACGTGACGAAGACCCGTGGTCTTCGCCACTGCCTGGTAGTGGTTGTGGAATCCGGTGGACTGTCTAGCCATCCATTCGGGTGCACCCAGTTTCCTTAGTGCCCAGAATCTCTTCTGTCTTGTTTTCCACTGTTTCCAGATGACGATTCGTATTCTTGTACGCAGATGTCCATCTATACGCATCATGTTCTGTTTCATTTTTCCGATGCGGAAGTAGTTGATCCAGCCTCTGATGACCCAATTCAGCCTTTTGATTCTTTCATCCATGCTGATTGACCATGACCGCTTTGTCAGCCGTTTGAGCTTTCGCTCAAACTTCTTCAGGGAATCCCTGTGAGGTCTAGCCTCCCATCTATCTTTCATCTTCACGAAGCCGAATCCCAGGAATTTAAGTTTCGTTGGTTTTGTGACTCTGGTCTTTTCGGCATTGACTTTCAGCCCAAGTTTCCTCTCTATCCATTTTGTTATGGTGTGCATGACTCTGTTAGCAGCTGCGCTGCTTCCTACTGCTATGACGCAGTCATCAGCGTACCGTACAAAATGCAGTCCTCGTGCTTCAAGTTCTTTGTCGAGTTCGTTGAGCATGATGTTGCTGAGTATTGGAGAAAGATTTCCTCCTTGCGGAGTTCCTTCAGGCGTATCCTCGTATTCTCCCTCGACCATGACACCAGCCTTGAGGTATCTGGCTATGAGCGATTCGGTATCGGGGTCCTGGATGGTTTTCCCGACCAGGGTCATCAGCTTGTCCTGCGGGACATTGTCGAAGAACTTCTCCAGGTCAATATCCACGATATAGGTATACCCGTCGTTAAGGTATTCCAGCAGTTTAATGATTGCCTGCTGTGCGTTTCTTCCAGGTCTGAAACCGTAGCTTCTTTCACTGAAATATGGTTCCACTATAGGCGTGATGACCTGCACAATTGCCTGTTCTATGATTCTGTCCGTCACAGTGGGGATTCCGAGCTTTCGAATTCCGCCGTTTGGTTTAGGTATCTCCACTCTGAGCACCGGTTTGGGTCTGTACTTCCGATTTCGGATACTTTCTCTGATACTTGCCCAGTTTTCCTTCAGGTACTCGTCGATGACGTCGACGCTTATACCGTCAATACCCGCTGCGCCTTTGTTGGCTTTCACCTTCTTGTGTGCAAGCTTCATATTTTCTCTGGACAGTATCTGTTCCATCAGTTGCGACATGATTATGTCTCCTTTTCCTGTTTTGCTTTCATGCACATTAGTCCTACCTCCTTTGAACCCTCTGCTCCGTTACGACTTCGCTATCGGGTTCTCGTCGGACCTGTACACTTACATTCGTAAGTCCATTTGACTTTGAACTGTTCGGTCCTTCCCCTTATCAGGTACTATGACCTCTGCTGACTTCTCATAGTTCGTTGTTACTACGGCGCGCGCCGTCTATGAGATCTCACGGGATAAGCCGTCTGTCTTTCCATGTCTACCTGCCTGATCTACCTGTATGGGTTACGATTGCCTTTTGGACTTCACCGCTTTTTGCCAGCTTATCCGCCATACAGGCCTTATTATCAGGTTTCTGTGCGTCAGGCTACATGTTCGCTATTGCTTCCTCTCACCCACACCTCGCGGTGTGAATCTTGCAAGTCGCTATGGGGTTCGTCGGCAACTACGCCCCTTGTGGACTTTCACCACAGTCAGACGGCATGCCCGTCATACAAAAAAGCCCCTTTCTCCCAGGGGGGAGAAAGGGGCTTATGACCTTATGCGATGAGGGCCTCTTGTCTATTGATGCTGGCTGATACGATGGAGCCTAACTCTTTTTCTTCTTCAAAAAGAAGATTTTTGTTGATGAAAAGGTTCATCAGCTCTTCCACCTCTTCCTCGGTGATGTCTTCTCTTACCTTAGTGAGTCTTAGGTTAAACTTCTTGTCTTCCTTGTTTAAAAAAGTCATGGTGAGTGTATTCATTCTTTCCTACCTCCTAAGCCAGTCTAACGGTGGACACATCTTCAATGGATACCAAGTCTACGGGTTGCTCTGATAAAGCTGCAATAAGTGTGGATACCTCATAGAGGTCTTCTGGCGTAGCCAACACCTTGAAGTTCTTGATTCTTCTCACTTCCCCCACATTCTTGCCTTGGTCATTGAACCTCTCAAATTTCATAAGAAGTTCTTTTTGGTGTTTGTTTACTGTAATGTTCATATGATCAACTCCCTTCATTACTGAATTATGCAGAAGACAACAAAAAGGCAAGATTTCATCAAGAAAACCAGAAACTCTCTTACCCATGCTATACTTGTACCTATAAATCCTAGAAAAGAAAAGAAAGGAGAAGACCTATGATATTCACTTTAAAAAATACATTTCTCACAGCGACTTTCTCTGCTCATGGTGCAGAGCTCCTCACCTTAGAAGATGCAAAAGGACGATCCTATCTCATGCGAGATCCTCGCTTTTGGGGCTATAGCGCGCCTCATCTTTTCCCTGTGGTAGGCATGCAAAACAAAGGTCAGATCTTTATAGATGGCACATCCTATCCCATGAAACGCCATGGTTTTGCCAGACACCTGCCTTTTACGGTGGTGCGGCAAGACGATACAAGCATCACTTTTCTCCTCACAGACTCTCCCGAAACAACGTCTATTTTTCCTTATGCCTTCAACTTGTTTGTCCACTATACCCTCTTGGCCAATACTTTGAAGGTCACCTATGAGATAGCGAATCCTAAAGATTGCGTGCTCCCCTTTTCCATTGGTGCACATCCAGCATTCTGGACCCTCATGGAAGATGCTCAAAACTTTGAAGACTTTTACTTAGTCTTTGAGAAAGAGGAACATCTTGAAACCATCCCCATAGATCTTGAAACAGGGCTACTGAAGAGAGGGGTGCTCCCCTTGGGTGAGCACATCCAAAAACTCCCCTTAAAGAAGACGTTATTTCAACAGGATGCCTTGATTTTCCACAATCTTCGTTCCTCCTATGTGTCTTTAAAAAACACGAAAAACCCTCAAGAAATTCGATTTCATTTTCAAGAATTTCCCTTTTTAGGTATTTGGACACCTCTGGAAGATGCCCCTTTTGTTTGCCTAGAACCCTGGGCAGGGCATGCAGACTATGAAGATTTTCAAGGCTCTTTTGAGGATAAAGAAGACAACATTCTCTTAGCACCTAAAGAAACAAAGACCTTCTCCTACGCCATGGAAATTCTTCCATAAGCTTAAAAAACCTCTACAAGCCTGGCTTGTAGAGGTTTTTTCTATACATTCTTAGAACCCAAAATATGCGCGAATCTGATCTGCCATCACTTTGGCCATGGCCTTTTGGAAGACTGGATCAGTGATCTTTAAGAGATCTTGGCTATTGGACATATACCCAATTTCTGCAAGTACAGAACGCATGTGACTTTGACGTAGCACCGCTAAGGTATGGCCTGAAATACTTGTATCCGTTCCATTTCTTCGGTCAGCGAAGCCCATACTTAAGAAGCCTTTCTTCACTAAATCTGCCACTTCTTTACTTTCACTTAAAGTAGATTCCGAGATGCTTGTAATCTTCATAGATGGATAAATAAGGAAAGCCCCTTGAGAACTTGCGCTATTGCTCCAATCATGATGAATGCTGAAGAATAAGTCTGCATGGCTATCATTGGCCATTTTTGCTCGATCCGATAATTCCACAAAGCGATCATCCCGTCTCGTCATTATTACGTGATAACCTGCAGCCTTTAAGGCTTCTTCCAAGGCCAATGAGTATTGAAGAACAGAGTTCTTCTCATACACATAAGATCCATTAAGAAGGCCTCTTGCTCCAGGGTCTTTGCCTCCATGCCCCGCATCAATGACGATGGTGGGAATTTTTTCTACCTGAATGACTTTTGAATAAGTGAGCTTCTCTCCACTATTGCCGTGAATTTCCACAAGAATCGTATTGTTTCCTGGAAATAAACTATTTCTTTTGATGGTGTACTCAAATCCTGTTCGTGCGCCCCCGTCATCTGCACGAGCCTTTCCATAAGCCGCTGTACCTTGTACACGTCCATTGAGGAATACTCGAACATTTTTAAC
>DOKV01000097.1 GCA_003510765.1 Clostridiaceae bacterium
TCCACCTATCGAGAAGGGGATATGGCCGCTATGGCAGCCCATGAACTGTTCCATGTGGTGCAGTATCATCAGCTTGGGGTAAAGCAGCTCTATATGGGCACCACGGGGTTGAAGAGCTTGGTGGACAATACCTTCACGGGAAACCGCACGGAGGTGTATCGCTTCTTTGCCAACAACATGTGGTTCTTTGAGGCCACAGCAGAATATGCGGGACGCTTCATCGGGACAAAAGTAGGCTATGGTGCCCCGATACACCCCAGCATTGATGCCAGTAAGCCTTACTATGCCTACAATGGATATCACGATTATGGCGTGTCTTCCTTTTTGGCGTATCTCCTAGATACTCGGCAGCCTGAGGTAGAGGACCCGGCGTTGGCCTTTAAAGAGATGTGGGAGACGGTGACCTCAAACTATAGTATGGCCTCCAGCATCAATGTGTCCTTTGATGGATATGTCCATAGTGTCCACAAGGAATCCGCCGAGGCGGCCTATGCAAACTTTTTTAGAGAAGCCTATACCCGACGCTATATGCCCCCAGTGCATCACATTGCCGGCGGGCAAGTGGATGTGATGACCTTAAAAAATCGCATCCAAAGGAATACCGTGACCATACAAAATGGGGGTGTGGCGGTGCTGCGTTATAACTTGACGCCTACCTATGTCCTAATGGGCGACTCCACGGTATCTCAAAGCTTCTTTGTGGATACGGAGCCATCCACCTTGCCAGGAGATGTGTATCTCTTAGAGGGATTAGACATGGACCACCGGGTGATGGAAGAGCCTCATGTGGGGCGTGTTCAAGATGGCTCTGGCAAGTTTCCTCGCCTCTTGGTGCCTTATGTCAAAGGAGAGACCAAAGGCCTAGTGGCAGTGTTTCATCATCTGGGGGCAGAGGTGCTGGAAGCAAAGGTCCAGCTGTCTGCTACGGATCTTGTCTTTGACAATGAGAAAAAGATTTTGGAGAAGGTGAAAAATACCACCTTATCCAAGGAGGATCTACTTTCCTTCACCCCCACCTTGCCGGTGCTGGGTCCTTCAGAGACGCCTTTCCATGGGGTGGTCTTACTAAACAACAATGAAGACTATAAAACAGAGATACCCAAAGTGGAACATGGTAAGAGGTTTCAAGTGGCTCCACCCATGAAAGAACTCCCTCCAGAAAATCTCCTGGTGAATGTGAAAATCTATCAAGGAGAGGTGCTCATCCATGAGTATCAGTTGGGGGAAGAAAAACTTTCGGTGCGCATCCAAGGAGGCAAAGATGTGGTGGTGGACGTAACGAAGGATGCGTTACCCTATGGGCATCAGTTTGAAGCAGTGGCCTCCATGGAAGGAAACTATACCTTCTCATGGGATTTTGGCAATGGACGAGTAGAAGAGGCCAACGACGGAAGAACCTCTCGTGTGGCATCGGAGTATAGTGCCTTTGGTACATATGAGGCCAAAGTCACGCTTCATGATGCCACAGGCAAAGCGGTGGCCACAGATCAGGTGACCTTAAGGGTACAGGAAGAAGAAAAGAAAGCACCTACAGGCAAGGGCATGGAAGGCACCTGGGTGAATTATGGCATCTATTATGGAGGAGGAGACATGGAAACCTTATCCATTGACGTGACCTTAAGCATTCAAGGAGGCAGTTTCACCATGACGAGAACTGGGGGAGGATCGGATCCTTGGTCCGGGGGAGGCTCTGTGAGAGAATATACCGATGCTTCAGGAAATCCAGCCTTCAAACTAGAACCCAATACGGGAAATGCCATGGATGATTATAACTTTGCCCTGTACTTTGGTATGGAGAGAGATGGCATGTTTCTAAACTATATGGAAGAAGGAGACGAACTCACGGTGGGGACCACTGGTGCAAGACTCTATTTCAAGAGGAGAGAGTAAGGTCATGGATGTGGCCTATAAAAGAGACAGAAAAGGAGTGTAAAAGAGGATGAACAAAGAGAGACAGAAGCACTTTTTAGGGATGCTCTTTACGATGATTGTAGGGTTGTTTCTTCTGGGATGCGCTGGTGCCCAAGAGGATAAAACCCCTGTGGTGACACCCCCTGGACCAGAAATTGAAACGCCAGCTACCAAAGAAGAAGGTGAAACAGAGGATATCCAAAGGTTACTTTCATCCTTTCACGCCATAGGGTTGTCTTCGGAGGTGGTGTCCTATGGAGAAAGCAGTATGTTAAATAGCCTGTATGGCACCCAGGGGCAATATGTCATAACCCTGGATGAAGAGATGGCGACCTTGCTCTATTACAATCTTGATGTGCTGAATGATACAGCCCTTCGCTATAGGCAGTTCATTGAGGACAATGGGTATGATGCCAAGACTTCAGATTCGGCGTGGATCAGTGGACCCTTTGTGTTAAGCAACACCTATAGTCTGTTGGAAGCAGGGGCCGTGAAGACCACCTATGAAGTGGAGAATCATCCTAGGGCAGCGGAAATTCTGGCGGTGTTTGCGGGGTTTCAAGAATAGAGGTGGAAGCTTCTAAGAGAGGAGGAAAATCCATGAAGAAGAAATGGGTAGGTATTTTGAGTATGATTCTAGGGAGTTTTTTGCTGATTCTATCTTGTGCCCCTAAGGAGAGCCCAACTGGGGAGGTGGCTCCTCCTTCAGGAGGCCTTGTGGAGGGACCCACTGAAGAGACAAAAGAGAAGATTTATGGCCTAGGAGAGGTAGCCATAGGTGAGGGGTTGGAGATCACCATTACCAAGGCAGAAAAGGCCAGTGAATGGATCAATGGGCCAAAAGAAGGACGAGAATATGTGGTGGTGAGTTTTCGAGTGAAAAACATCTCTGGGGAAGAACAAAGTATTGGGGCATCGGATTTTCAGTATGTGGTCAATGATACAGGTTCAAGAGAAGCCTATGAGCGCACCACTGGGGTTCAGGCAGACCCAGATACTTTTGGTGGAGAGACCATCCTTCCGGGAGAAACCTTTGAAGGAAGTCTGGTTTATGGGATGCCCATAGAGATGAGAGACATTGAGATGCATTACCTCAAAAGTTATCAAACAGCCCTGCGGTTTGCCTTTGAGAAATAAGATCCATGACGAAGAAGAGAACTTTATACAGCCTTTGCGGGAAAAAAGAGTTCACTTGAGAAAAGTAGGTGGGGATTTTAAAGAAGTCCCCTACCTACTTAATTTCTTGAGGGGACAAGTAAGCTTCTTCGTATAAGTGGGTGGAGTGCCATTGGTGTTGCCTAAGGAATCCTAAGGAAGTACTGGATAAAAGATCATCATATGATCATGAGAAAAGTCATGGAGTAGCTTTGTAAGACACTGGTTAATCCGTTAGTAGTTTTTGGTAGATCTTTCAAATGGACATGATCAGAAGCGGTGGGATGGAGATGGAAGTGAAAGGTGTTTCCAGAGCGCACTGTTATGTAGTACCGGCTCAATGCTCAATAAAGAAGGGTACAACATTTTCGTTGTATCCTTTTTCATGGTAAGATAAAAAGAACTTGTGTATAAGAAGGGCAGCAGTTTCCTTCTTGGCACTCATGGAAGGAAATGGACCATGGAAAGTGAGGAATGGAGTATGGAGAATAACAGAGCACTTCTTGGGGTGCTGAGTCCTGAGGGAGCCTTTAAAAGTGGGAAAGTGCGGGATCTACGAAAACACATCCATGGAGGTTCGGTCATCTTTGGGGCTACTTCCGTGAGGTTTCAACTGCTGGGTACCAAGAAGGTGACGCCCAAACAGTTGGTTTGGATTGAGCAGCACAAAGAGGCACTGAATGTTCATCAGAAGATTGATTTGAAAAAGATCTTAGACGAGAAGTAGTGCCCTAGGGCTTTTGCTGAGGTTTGAGAAGG
>DOKV01000100.1 GCA_003510765.1 Clostridiaceae bacterium
GATGTTTTGTCCTTAATTGAACAAGCACAGTCCTCTATTGATGAAAAAGAGGCCAGGGAACTGGGTTCTAAGATGATGAGTAAAGAGTTCAACTATGAAGACTATCTCAAAGCCTTTGAACAAATGCAGAAACTTGGACCTTTAAACAAAATCATGGAAATGATGCCAGGCATGAACAGCAAGGAAATGAAGGGTATAAATCTTGAGGATAGCGAGAAAGAAATGATGAGAACCAAAAGTATCATTCATTCCATGACGCTAAAGGAAAGGAAAAACCCCAAACTTCTTGACAATGCTTCTCGTAAGAAGCGTATTGCCAAGGGAGCAGGAGTGACCATACAGGATGTCAATAAGCTCATCAAAGGCTTCGAGAATATGAAGAAAATGATGAAACAAATGGGGACGATGCAAAAAGGTGGAAAAAAAGGTCTTTTTGGAAAACTTCCCTTTTAACAAAGAGATGATATGGAGGTGAATAGATAAATGGCAGTAAAAATCAGATTAAGAAGAATGGGTAGCAAGAAGGCTCCTTTCTACAGATTGGTGGTAGCAGATTCCAAGAGCCCAAGAGATGGTAAGTTCATCGAGGAAATTGGTTTCTACAACCCTGTAAGTGAACCAAAGGAAATCAAGATTGATGCAGAAAAGGCAGCAGCATGGTTAAACAAGGGTGCACAACCTACAGAAGTTGTAGCTAAGCTTTTTGACAAGGCTGGAATCAAGAAGTAATCGGAGGGAATGACGTGAAAGAATTAGTTCTGTTCATTGCTAAGGAATTAGTAAATCACCCCGAAGAAGTTTCTGTCACAGAAGTGGACAAAGACGGTATACTGACCTTGGAGCTTCGTGTACACGAAGAGGACATGGGAAAAGTCATCGGGAAGCAGGGAAAGATCGCCAAGGCCATCCGAACTGTGGTTAAAGCCGCTTCTATGAAAGAAGACAAAAAAGTACATGTAGAAATAGTGTAAACTATTGCTTTCTTAGCCTGCTTAGAAATAAGTAGGCTTTTAAGCTATGTAGATGCAAAATGCAGAGAATAATTGAGGTAGATATGAAGAAATTTCTAACCATTGGAGAAATTACCAAGCCCCATGGGGTGAAGGGGGAAGTGAAAGTCTTTCCACTGACCGATGACATCAATCGGTTCAAAAAACTCAAAAGAGTTTTTATAGAGGGGAAAGAAGTGAAGGTTCTCTATGTCACTGTGGGCAGTGATCGAGCCATCATGAGACTTGAAGGCTGTGAGAGTATGGAGGATGCAGAGAAGCTTCGTAAAAAGACTCTGGAAGTGCCAAGAGAAGAAGCGGTGAAGCTAGAGGAAGATGCTTATTTCATTGAAGATCTTAAGGACTGCATAGTGTTTGATCTGGATGGTGTGGAACTGGGTCCTGTGGCAGAAGTAATTCAGACCGGGGCCAATGATGTGTATTGGATTAAAAAGCCCAAGGAGCTCTTGATTCCAGCCATCAAAGATGTGGTGACAAAGGTGGATGTGGAAGCTGGCCAAATTATCATCAAGCCCGTGAGGGAGTGGATGGATGAAGATTGAAGTATTAACGCTTTTTCCGGATATGTTTCGGGTCTTTGATGAGAGTATCATTGGTCGTGGCAAAGAAAAAGGACTTTTTTCCATCTGCGCTGTGAACATCAGAGACTACTCTACGGACAAACACAAGAAAGTGGATGATTACCCCTATGGTGGGGGTAGTGGTCTTGTGATGCGTGTACAGCCCATAAGAGATGCTATCCTAGCTTTGAAGAAAGAAAATTCGGGGCCGGTGATTTTTTTGGGGCCTCGAGGAAAGGCTTTCGATCAAGAAATGGCTCAGAAATTGGCCAAGGAAGAGCAGTTGATTTTTGTTTGTGGTCACTATGAAGGCATTGATGAGCGTCTTTATCGTGACATCGATGAGGAAATCTCCTTGGGAGACTTTATTCTCACGGGAGGTGAAATGGCAGCCATTCCCATCATCGATAGCATTTTACGTTTGAGGGAAGGTGTTTTGGGCACGGATGAGAGCTCTGTGGAGGAGAGTTTCACGGAAAATCTCTTGGAATATCCCCATTATACAAGACCGGATGAGGTGGATGGAGAACGTGTGCCAGAGGTTCTTTTATCGGGGCATCATGAGAACATCAGGCAATGGAGACGGTATCAGATGCTCACCATCACCAAAGAAAAAAGACCGGATTTATATGAACAACATAAGCTGTCAAAGGATGATCTGAAAATCCTGAAAAAGTATGGCGCCATGGAGAAAAAAGAAGAATAATGCTTGTAAGAAGTATAGAGTTTGTGGTAATATATAGTTTGTGCTAGTACGGGCGTTCCACTGGGAACAAAGATTCTGTATGAACGTCAATTTATCTTTAGGAGGGAATGCACGATGAATGAATTAATCAGAGCCATTGAACAAGAGCAGTTAAGAGAAACTGCACTGCCTACTTTTAACGTAGGGGATACTGTAAAGGTCCACGTTAGAATCAAGGAAGGCGAAAAGGAAAGAATCCAGGTATTCGAAGGCGCAGTAATCAAGGTACAAAACGGTGGAGTTCGTGAGACTTTCACAGTAAGAAGACTTGCTTATGGTGTTGGCGTAGAAAGAACTTTCCCTGTAAACTCACCATCTGTAGACAAGGTTGAAGTTGTCAGAAAGGGTAGAGTAAGAAGAGCGAAGCTGTTCTACCTAAGAGACAGAGTTGGTAAGGCTGCGAAGGTTAAAAGCGCAAGATAAGATGATGAAAAAGAGGCTTCGGTCTCTTTTTTATTTTGG
>DOKV01000120.1 GCA_003510765.1 Clostridiaceae bacterium
GAGCTTCCTTGCGTCATCATCAACATCGTTCGTGGAGGCCCAGGTCTTGGTGGTATTCAGCCAGCACAGTCTGACTATTTCCAAGCAACCAAGGGTGGCGCCCACGGAGACTTCCATATGCCCGTATATGCACCCTCTTCTGTACAAGAAATGGTGGACTATATCCAAGAAGCCTTTGATGTGGCCGATGCTTACAGAACCCCCGTGATGATCATGGGAGATGGTATGCTGGGTCAGATGATGGAGCCTGTGGAATTTAAAGAATTAAAGAGTGAACGTGTCCTACCAGAAAAGACTTGGGCAGCCAATGGTCGTATGGGTAGAGAGCACCATAATGTAATCAACTCCTTGTTCTTAAAGACCGAAGCACTAGAAGAACACAACAACCACCTGGGCAGAAAGTATGATGCCATCAAGAAGAATGAAGTAAAGTATGAACTGATGAATACAGAAGATGCAGAACTGATTTTGGTTGCTTATGGAACCACCGCAAGAATTTGTAAGAATGTCATCAAGCTTGCCAAGGAAAAGGGTGTAAACCTTGGTCTCATCAGACCCATCACCCTATGGCCCTATCCACAAGAAGCTTTCGATCTAACCATTGGAAACACCAAGCATGGCTACTTAGCAGTAGAAATGAGCATGGGCCAAATGGTAGAAGACGTAAGACTGTCTGTGGAAGGCAGAAAGCCTGTACACTTCTATGGAAGATCAGGTGGTATGATTCCTACACCAGATGAAATCTTGGTGAAGGCAATGGAAATTGTAGGGGGGAATAAGTAATGGAAGTGAAAGACAGACCAATTCTATTTAAGCCTACCAAGGGGATGTTAGATGTACCTACACACTACTGCCCAGGTTGTACCCATGGAGTCATTCATAGACTCATCGGGGAAGTTATGGAAGAGCTAGACATCATTGATAAAACCATTGGCGTAGCACCTGTGGGATGCTCTGTACTGGCCTATGACTATTTTGCTTGCGACATGTTTGAAGCAGCCCATGGTCGTGCACCAGCGGTGGCTACAGGAATTAAGAGAGCCAATCCAGATAAGATCGTCTTCACCTATCAAGGGGATGGAGACTTGGCAGCCATTGGAACTGCTGAAGGCGTTCACGCAGCAGCAAGAGGCGAACAAATCGTCACCATCTTTGTGAACAACTGTATTTACGGCATGACCGGTGGCCAGATGGCGCCAACCACATTGCCAGGACAAAAGACCGAAACCTCTCCTTACGGAAGAGACGTGGCCACAGCTGGATATCCCATTCGTTTCTCTGAAATGCTGGCACAGCTAGATGGTTCTTACTATATTGAAAGAGTATCCGTGGACAAAGTGGCAGGGGTTGCCAAGACCAAGAAAGCCATCAAGAAGGCATTCCAGAACGCCATAGATGGCAAAGGCTTCAACATGGTAGAAGTACTCTCCATTTGCCCAACCAACTGGGGATTAAACACAGAAGAATCCTTGAACTGGTTACGAGAAAACATGATTCCTTACTACCCACTGGGCGTAAAGAAAGACCTGAGCAAAGAGGAGGCGAAATAATGACACAGGAAATTATTTTTGCAGGATTTGGCGGACAGGGAATTCTTTCCATGGGGAAATTCCTGGCCTTCGGCGGTATGGACAAGGGCATGAACGTGTCTTGGTGTCCTAGCTATGGACCAGAAATGAGAGGTGGCACAGCCAACTGTTCTGTGATTCTATCCGATGAAGAAATTGGGGCGCCCATCATCTCTACACCAGATACCATCGTGGTGATGAATAGACCTTCTTTAGACAAGTTTGAAAAGACTGTGAAGCCCGGTGGGGTGATCATTCTAGATTCTAACCTGGTCACAAGAGAAGTGGAAAGAGATGACGTTACAGTGATTAGAATTCCTAGCCAAGATGTGGCAGAAGAAATTGGCTCTGCAAAGATCGCCAACATGGTTCTTCTGGGTGCGTTGGTGGAAAAGACTGGCGTTATTTCTAAAGAGGAGCTTCTTTCTTCCCTCAAGGGACATGGGAAAGAAACCTTCTTTGAGATGAACAAGCTGGCCATTGAAAAAGGTATAGAATACGCAAAGCAAGGCTAAAGAACCCATACACATAATAAAAAATTCGCTCTTCATGGGCATAGGAAGACATCTTCCTGTGGTCCATGAAGGGCGTTTTTATTTGATCAGTAGGTTGTATCCTGGGCTTTTGGCGGTTTTGCCCTAAGGGGCGTGACAAAGATACTCCTGGGTTTCTTCCAGGTTTGAAGAAACAACCCTCTTTGGTGAGGGACAGGGGGTTGTTTCGTTGAAAAAGAAGAATGTTTTATCAAGTGCATACTTCATAAAAACCTGGATAAACGAAGGGGTGTAAGGGTTTTACTACATAAATTGCGTAGGGATGAAAGAAGATTCCTAAGAAAAATATGATCTTAGGGGTTTACAACATAACAGTGTTATGTTACATTATAGTCAGAGGTGAGCAAGATGGAAGAATTAATTTCCAAGAAGGATTTGCTAATAGAAACCAATATTTCTTATGGTCAGCTGTATCGCTGGAAACGAAAGAAACTCATCCCCGAAGAGTGGTTCATGAAAAAATCCACCTATACGGGCCATGAAACCTTTTTTCCACGGGAGAAAATCTTAGAACGGGTGCATCAAATCCTGAATATGAAAGAGGGGGCATCCTTGGATGATTTGGCGGATAAATTTTCATCGGATCTTCCTGAGGAACTAGAAAGAAAAAAAGAAGAGTTGCTGTCCTTAGGGGTCCTTAGTAGAGAAATCCTTTCGTTATACGAAGAAATCTTCAAGGGCAAAGAGATCTACAACTTTCAAGACATTTTATACATGTACATCTCTGAGGAGCTTTTATCCAAAGGGGACCTAAGTGTGGAAGACTTGTCTCGGATCTTAAAGATGCTCAGTGAGCATTATGAAGTCATCAAGGACAAAGACCCAGCACTTACAGTGTATAGACGCTTCGGGGTCACCACAGCGCTCCTACATAAAGCTGGAGAAATCTTTGTGGCAGATCAAGTGCCTTTGGTCAAAGACTATAGCATTCGGCATGCTTTGGAAAAACTCAAACTGAAATTGATCTAAAAATGGGGGAGAAAATCATGGAATTAAGAGACCTAAAAATCAGTGGCTCATCGGTGGTCACTGGCGGAGAATATAGAGACGTGAAAGTTTCTGGCGCTAGTAAGATTACCTCAGACATAACCTGTGAGACCATGAGGATTTCAGGAGCCATCACCGTGGAAGGTCATGTGGATGCCAAGAGCTGTAAAGTATCTGGGGCTTGCAAGGTCAAAGGGAGTGTCCGAGCAGCAGACATCAAGATTTCTGGAGGCAGCAGCATTCAAGGATCTTTAGAGGGAGAGCGGATCTCCTTGGCTGGAGGCATCAAAGTGCATGGTGGCATCAAGAGTGCCCTCTTGAAACTCTCCGGAGAGATTAGCGTGGGTGAAGACATGGAATGTGAGGAGTTTTATCTTCATGGCGCCATCACTGCCAAGGGTGCTGTGAACTGTGAAAAATGTGAACTCAAGGTGGCTGGGCGCTCGGAGATCGGTGAGCTTTTGGGAGCAGAGATAGAGGTGAAAGAAGGGTATAAGAACTCCACGGGGTTCCTTAAGAATCTCTTTGGCGGGAGCCGAGGTAGCCTCAAGGTTTCCTTGATCGAAGGGGATGATATCTACCTGGAAAATACCACCTGTGAAATGGTGCGGGGTGACCGTGTGGTCCTAGGGCCAGGTTGCAAAATTGAAAAGGTGGAGTACAGAGAGAAACTGGAAGTCCACGAAGAAGCGAAAGTAGGAGAAAAAGTAGCATTGTAATAAGAGGTTTATGAAGTACGTCCATAGCAGCGTGGTTTGTGATTAGCGGGTAGAAGGGTGTTCCTCGGGGTGAAAGCCCCTGTGATAAAAAAGGAAAGATCAACATGAAAAGAAAACAATTCAAGACTCATTATCTGACACATGAGGGAGAAATTTATGAAGAGCAGCCAGTGGAAGGCCTCAATGACTATATGTTAAACCTCTTAAATGGTCGACAAGGGACGGGGACCGTTTCTTCGGATAACCTCTACAAAGCCCAGCAAGAAGCCATGAGAGAATGGAT